>JAOUDR010000004.1 GCA_029859185.1 Gemmatimonadota bacterium | reverse complement strand
CGCCGTGGCGCTCGCAGCGAGGTCGCGCATTTACGATCGGCACATGCCGTGCTGCAGTCCGAAACACGTCTGCTCGCGCAGGAGGTTCGGAACTACCGCCAGCTTGCTCAGAGCTCGCGCATCACAGTGGGAACCAACTTGCGAGGCTTCACGCCGGGCGGCAGCGCAGTCACGCTTCGCCTCGCGAACCTCCAGACACCCTACCTGTTCTTCACCATCGACGAGAAGTGTGCCCTGTGCTCCACCTGGCGGGCCTTTCTACGCGCGTCAGCACGTGAACGCCCGTGCAGCCTGAGCGTAGTCGGGATTGCCCTGAACGACGTTCCGGCCCCAGCGTGGGACGTGGATTCGACGGGCTTCGACTTGATCGTGAGCCCTTCGGGAACCGGATGGACTACGCGTGCTCTTGAGACGCCCGCCACGGCGATTCTCGTCGCCCCTGAGGGCAGGTTCTTGGGACGGTGGGCGGGCGACGCAGACCCCCGCTGGCTCGCGGAGATTCGACAAGCGGTCCTGACGACCTGTACCACCCAGCCCACACGTTCCGAGGATTCGGCACGCTGATCGCGGCGAATCCCCGCACACTCGCTGGAGGCTCACAATGCGGCACAACTCGAAACTACTCCTGTGCTGGCTGGCTGGGACGGCGGTGGTTGCCTGCGATCCGGGAGCGCAGGGCGAACCGCAACAGGAGATGGCACGTATCGCTCCTCTACAGACCCTCACTGGTCTCATCGTCGCTGATTGGGCGCCCGTGGTTCTTCAGGATACTGACGACGGAGCGTGGACCCTCGGACGACCGGAGAATGCGGACGGGGCAGCGGACTTCATTACGCGCTTCGACTACGATGGCAACTGGGATGCCTGGGACAACTGGGACAACTTGGTCACGTCCCAGTTGAAGGCATACGCATATACGACCATCGCGGAAACCGACGACTTCTGGTTCCTGACGTACCATTTCTTCCATCCTCGCGATTGGTGCCACCACCAGAACAAGCCGGCTCCTTGGGGCCCTTGCCTTGTTGAGGTCGAATGGTATCACGAGAACGACATGGAGGGAGCGCTCTTCGTCGTTCGAAAGGACCCGGTCGACCTGCGGGGCAAGCTCCGGGGTATCATCACCAGGTATCACACGGGCTTCCAGGCGTACGTCGATCCCGTGGCCGCGGCCCAGGGACAGATTGGGATACAGCCAGGGGTTTCGCTGGCGGGGCCAATCCAGTACTGGAATCACAAGGGCCTCATGCGCCCCATGGTGCAGATTCAAGCGCGAGGACACGGAGTCTCGGCCGGTGCCCAATGGCAGGTAGTCCCAAACGACTCCTCGGGGAGCTTCCCCGGTGGCGATGGCGTCATCTACTGGCTCCAGGGCCGCGACGGTTCGCCCCGTCCTGCCGAGGTTCCGAGCGGCTTGTTCGACGCGGACGTGTCGTACGATCTGATCTGGGTCAACGCCCTCGGCGGCCTTTGGTCGAGACGCCTCGATCTCGGAGTCGGGACTCCGTTCCAGTCTCAGGCCAGGATGTACCCCAGTCGGCGCACGTACGCAAAGACCTTCGGGGCGAAAGTTGGCTGGCCCGCTACGCAGCAGGCGCACCCTCCATGGGCATACGACTCCGCTGATGACGGTGCTCCCATCGGCTGGTTCCTAGAGAACCCAGCGGAGTTCGCCTTGGCCTACTTCGTGATCCCCGACCTCTCGACGTGGGACTACTGCTACTTGTACAATCCTTACTTCCCTACGAGTTGTATTCTGTGAGAGCGCTGGGCCAGACGGTCGCGATACTCGGGTTCGCTGTTGCGAGCGTGGTCCAGCCGGCGGCGTCCCAATCCTCACCGCGGCAACTCCAGCCGCACAGTCTCCACCGGTCCAAGTCCCTTCGCTTTCCCACGGCGGAGGGCAGTGGCGGCTCCTCCCTTGTCGCGGAGCTTTCGCTCGCCGCGGGAGGCGCGATCCTTGGGGCCTACGTTGGAACACGATTCGACAATTCCGGTGCGCTGTCGCTCGTCACCACGGGTGTTGGTGCGGTGGGAGGTGTGACGGTGGGGGCATATGCGAGCCATCGGAAGCCCCGCATCGTAGGGATGATAGCCGGCGCCGCGGCTGCGGTCCTCGTCGGATTCGCGGCCGGGGGTGCCGGCGCCGAGGACCGCAGTGACCAGGCAACGGCATGGTTGGTGTTCGCACACGTACTCACCGTTCCGGCAGCCGCCATCGGTTCGCACATCAGCTTCTGACATCGACTCCGCGATGTGTACAAGCGAGGCAGACACGCCATCCGTGGGGAGCCGTTTCTTCAGGTCAAGGGCAACTCGCCAGTTGTGCGCCGGCGTTCCGGGGTAGCGCGAAGACATCCGGAGGCAAGAACGAGTGCATGTGGCAAACTCCCCCGGGCCTTGGCAAATTCAATGGGTGGCGGCGGCGTTCGGGTTGCTGGCGTATCAATCGGCGTGGCTGTTCCACTATCACCCGGTCGAGCATTACGCCGCGCTGTTCAACAACCAGCCCATGGGGTTCTACTCGATCGACGTACTCGGCCGCGACGCCGTGCGGCATGGAGTCAAGGTCCTTCTCCCCGACATCAACAAGAGCGACGTGCGGTGCACGGTAGAAGACGGGGCAGCGCGGCAGTAGCGCGGCAGCGCGGCAGTGCGGCCCCGCTGCCGACGGGGAACGAGGGCGGGGCTGTCCGCGTAGGACTCGGCTTCATCCGCGAGTGGAACGAGGAGCACACCGGGGCTGTGGTCGAGGAGCGCGAACGCAACGGTCCCTACCGCAGCTTGAGCGACATCGTGCGCCGCGCGCCGGCGGGGCTCACGCGTAACGCGTTCGACCACCTCGTGTGGGTGGGGGCGTGCGACGACTTCGGTCTCACTCGTCGTGAGCTGCTGTGGCAGGTGGGCCTCTGGCTCGGCCCCAAGGAGGACCGCAATCCCAAGCGCGCGCGTCGCCATCTCGAGCTGCCGCTCAATCACCCGCACGACACGCTCCGATTCGGCGGCGTGGACGCCAGCGAGCGGTTGCTTGCCGAGTATGCGGTCCTGGGGTTCGCGGCCAGCGGGCATCCGTTGAGTCTGCTCGCGGGCGCGCTGCCGCCGAATGTCGTCAAGTACAAACACCTCGCCGAGCATGAGCACGGCGAGGTGCTCGAAGTCGTGGGTCTCGTGGTCGCCCGCCAGCGCCCCCAGACCGCAAAAGGCTTCGTATTCATTCTCATGGAAGACGAGACTGGCATGACCAACGTCATCGTCCACCCCGACGTGTACGAGCGAGACAGACTCGCCATCCGCGAGGAGCCATTTCTTTGGGTCAAGGGCAGGCTCGCCAAGGATGACGGGACGGTGAACGTGATTGCGGAGGAGGTGCGAGGATTGGCGGTCAGGCGGGCAGGCGGTGCCGAGGCGGCCAGCCGGTCAGGCGGACAGGCGGACAGCCAAGGCCGCTCGCTCTGGCGCGGCGAGGCAGACACAACATCGGAACAACTAGCCACCTATCCGCCTGGCCGCCTAACCGCCTTTTCCCTCCTCCGCTCCCTCCGCACCGTCGCCCCGGGCTCCAAGGACTGGGGCTAGCCTCCTCGCTGCCTGCGCGGTGTACCTTGGCTGAACCATGCAGGCCAGGGAGCGACAGATGACGGACCGCCCGCAGAGTGCGGTCATGGAACGACGGTATCGGCTGACCGGGTACAGTGACCGGGAAGGTGAAGCACTCCTCCAACTTCGGTCGTTCGACAGTCCGGCACGGGTGAAGCGGGCCGTCGCTGCACTGGCCGTGTGGTGGGGCGCGGCGTTCCTCTCCCTTTTCATTCCGGTGGCCCACTTCCTCCTGGTCCCCGGATTCCTGATGTTCGGACTCGTCACGTTCGTGAGGCGCCTGAAGACCTCCGCCGTCGTGGTGAAGGCGCGAGGAATCTGTCCGGACTGCGGAGCGGAGCAGGATCTCGACATCTTGGGTTCCTGGAGCGAGTCGCGGGACGTGACCTGCCGACAATGTCATCGTTCCCTCCGCCTCACCGCGGCGTAACCTCCGGGGAGACCGGCCCGCCGGGGTCAAATTGCGCCCTGCCAGCACCGCGGTCAGCTTTCTCGCGACAGCGTCGATCGCGTGCGTCCAAGAGCGGAGGCTCCCATGCAGGCTCACCTACTGTTTACGACATTCGCCGTCGCGTTGGCGATCGGATGTGGCGACTCCCCCGGAACCACGTCGGACCGCGGCGCCACGCGCGACAGCGCCGGCATCACCATCGTCGAGAACGCGATGCCGGCCTGGACCGCCGAGGACGCATGGACGGTTGCCGCGGAACCAGCCCTCGTGCTTGGCGTGGACGAAGGCGATCCGGACCACGAGTTCTTCCAGATCACCGGCGTCACCCGGTTGTCCGACGGGACCATCGTGGTAGCGAACTCCGGCACCCAGCAACTGCGCTACTACGATCCCGACGGGACGCTCCGGACGAGCGCGGGCAGGAAGGGCGGCGGACCGGGCGAGTTCCAGATGCTCCTGACGCTGCTCGGTGTCCCCGGCGACAGCCTGCTGACGTTCGACGCAATGAACCGCCGCTTCAGTGTGTTCGACGCCGACGGCCGCCACATGCGGGATTTCGGCACGACGGACGCCAGCTCGCCCGTCCCGATTCTGGTGATCGGCCGGCTGGATGACGGCACGTACATCGGGCAACAGCCCAACGTGCGTGTGGGCCCGGAGATGTTCGCGCGCAAGGAGGGACCCGCCCGCGACAGTGTGTACGTGCTGCACGTCGACGCGTCGGGTATCCCGGCCGACACCTTCGGGTTGTTCCCCGGGCCGCGTGTCGAAGTACAGATGTTCGAGTTTGCGGGACGCAGCGTGCCGATGCCGGTCATGGTGCCGTTCTCGCCGGGCACCGCGATCGCGGTGGCGCCGGGAACCGTGTACCTCGGCGTCTCCGACACCTATGAGATTGGCGCCTACACGCCGAGTGGCCGCCTGACCCGTCTCGTGCGGAGAGCATACGAGCCCCGCAAGGTGACGCAGGCCGAGATCGAGACCAATCGCGCGAGCATGGCCGACGTGATGGCCGACCAGTCCAACCCCTTCGTGCAGCAGTTCCGCGATGCGTATGCCAGCATCCAGTATCCGGAGACGATGCCGGCGTACGGCGAACTCGAGACGGACGCCGATGGCAATCTGTGGGTGAGCACCTCGTTGGGAACACCCGACGAAGCGCGGCGCTGGAGCATCTTCGGTCCCGAGGGACGGTGGCTGGGTGACGTGACGACGCCTCCCCGCCTCGTGGTCCGCGAGATTGGCACCGACTACATCCTCGGCCATTCGACCGACGAGATGGAGATCGAGCGCGTGCTCCTGTACCGGCTCATCAAGCCCTCATCGTGACGTGGTGCCGGCCTTCGGGGACGTGCATCGCGTTCCATTGCGCCGTCTCCGCCCCTCGGTCACGTTTCGAGGGTCGATTCCCGCTTCCACGGGCGCGTCCCACATAGACCGGTCGAGGAGCACCGCATGACCCAGCCCCTCTGGCAGGACCCGTTTCCCCTCGCGAAAGACGACACCCCCTACCGCAAGCTCGACGGCGATCACATGGCAGTTGGGCGGTTCGATGGCCATGACATCCTGAAGGTGAACCCCGAGGCGCTCGTGCTCCTGGCCCGCACGGCCATGCGCGACGTCTCCTTCCTCATGCGTCCCGGACACCTCGCGCAGGTCGCGGCCATCCTCGATGACCCCGAGGCGAGTGACAACGACCGCGCCGTCGCTCTGGCCATGCTGCGCAACGCCGAGGAATCAGCCCACATGGTGCTGCCGTTCTGCCAGGACACGGGCACCGCGATGGTCTACGCCAAGAAGGGACAGCAGGTCTGGACCGGTGTGCGTGACGAGGAGTACCTCACGCGCGGCATCTGGGAGACCTACACCCAGGAGAACCTGCGCTACTCGCAGACCCTGCCGCTCACGACGTACCAGGAGCAGAACTCGGGCTCCAACCTCCCGGCCCAGATCGACATCCACTCCGTGGACGGAATGTCCTACTCGTTCCTCTTTGTGGCCAAAGGCGGCGGGTCGGCCAACAAGACCTACCTCTTCCAGAAGACCAAGGCGCTCCTCAATCCCGAGAGCCTGCGGAAGTTCCTGGTCGAGAAGATGAAGACGCTCGGCACCGCGGCCTGCCCACCGTATCACCTGGCCTTCGTGGTCGGCGGGACATCGGCCGAAACGTGTCTCAAGACCGTGAAGCTCGCGAGCACGGGCTATTACGACACGCTGCCGACTTCCGGCGACAGCTACGGGACCGCGTTCCGCGACACCGACCTCGAGCAGCAACTCCTCGAAGATGCCTGGAAGACCGGGATCGGCGCGCAGTTCGGCGGCAAGTACTTCGCGCTCGACGTCCGCGTCGTACGGCTCCCCCGACACGGCGCCTCCTGCCCCGTTGGGATGGGCGTCTCGTGCTCGGCGCACCGCAACATCAAGGCGAAGATCGCGCGCGAGGGACTCTTCCTCGAGCAACTCGAGGTCAATCCCGGTCGGTTCATTCCCGAGCGGTTTCGCAAGGCGGGTGACGGCGGGATCGTCCGCATCGACCTCAACCGTCCCATGAGCGCCATCCTCGCGGAGCTCACCAAACACCCGGTGAAGACGCGACTCGCGCTCACGGGCCCCATCGTAGTGGCACGGGACATCGCACACGCGAAGCTCAAGGAGCGGCTCGACAAGGGGGAAGATCTGCCGCAGTACGTGAAGGACCATCCCATGTACTACGCCGGCCCGGCCAAGACGCCGGAGGGGATGCCGTCCGGCTCCTTTGGCCCCACCACGGCCGGCCGGATGGACTCGTACGTGGATCTCTTCCAGTCACGCGGCGGCTCCATGGTGATGCTCGCCAAGGGCAATCGCAGCAAGCAGGTCACCGACGCCTGCCAGAAGCACGGCGGGTTCTACCTCGGCTCGATCGGCGGCCCGGCCGCGATTCTCGCCAAGGAACACATCAAGAAGATGGAACTGCTCGAGTATCCCGAGCTGGGGATGGAGGCGATCTACCGCATCGAAGTGGAGGACTTCCCGGCGTTCATGCTCGTGGACGACAAGGGCAACGACTTCTTCCAGCAGCTCTGACAGGGGCCCAGCCAATGACCCGATTCACGCGCATCGCCGGCCTGGGCCACTACCTCCCGCCCCGGGTCGTCACAAACCACGACCTCGAACAGCTCATGGACACGTCGGACGCCTGGATCCAGGAGCGGAGCGGCATCCGGGAACGCCACTTCGCCGCGGACGACGTGGGCTGCACCGACCTGGCTGTTGAGGCCGCGCGGGCCGCCTTGGCCGACGCCGGATGGAAACCGGAGGACGTGCAGTTCGTGATCTTCGCCACCCTGTCGCCCGACCTCTACTTCCCCGGCAACGGCGTCCTGCTGCAGCACAAGCTCGGCCTCGGCGAGGTCGGGGCCATGGATATTCGGAACCAGTGCACCGGATTCGTCTACGGGTTCGCGATGGCCGACGGCGTGATCCGCATGGGAACCTGTGACCGCGTTCTGGTCATCGGCAGCGAGTTGCAGTCGCCGGCGCTGCGGCTCACCACCGAGGGACGCGACACGGCCGTGCTATTCGGTGACGGCGCCGGCGCCGCCTGTCTCGAGGTCTGCGACGGCAGCGCCAGCCGCGTCCTCGGTCATCGCATGCACAGCAACGGAAAGTACGCCCTGGAGCTGACCATCCAGCGGCCCGGCGCGGCAAATCGCCCGTGGATCTCGAACGAGATGATCGAAGACGGCAGCTGCGGCATCCACATGAACGGGCGCGAGGTGTTCCGACACGCCATCACCAAGTTCCCCGCGGTGATCCTCGAGGTGCTCGCGGACCACGGTGTGAAGCCCGCCGACCTCGCTCTCGTGGTGCCGCACCAAGCGAACGAGCGCATCACGGAAGCCGTGCGCAAGCGGCTCGATCTCCCCGACGAGAGGGTCTACAGCAACATCGGCCGGTATGGCAACACGACGGCCGCCAGCATCCCGATTGCCCTGAGTGAGGCGGTCACGGAAGGCAAGGTCAAGCGGGGAGATCTGGTGTGTCTGGCGTCGTTCGGGTCGGGGTTTACGTGGGCGGCGTCTTTGCTCAGGTACTAGAGCTTGGGTGGTGGGGTGAGGTGGTAGGGCAGACGGCGAGACGGCAAGACGGTGAGCGGACGGCCAGGCCAAAGGCAAAAGCGGAGGGGGTAAGGGTCTGATCCCAACGCGCCTCCGCACTAGCCTTCAACCCACCAACCGCTCGCCGTCTAGCCGTCTCTAGCCGTCTAGCCTCAGACCTTTGGTTTCCAGTACCCTTTCTACTGCTTCCCCAATCTTGTTATTGGGCGTCGACGCCCCCGCCGTGAGCCCAATCCGCCGCACGCCCTCCAGCCACTCGCGCTCCTCCCGCTCCTCCCGCTCCTCCGCCTCGTCCACCGGCTTGTGGCGAATGCTCCTCGCCTCGACGTCGATGCACGACGCGTCCGCGATGTGATAGGTCCGCACCTTCGTGGCACAGATCTTCGCGAGGTTGTTCGTGTTGCTCGAGTTGTACCCGCCGATGACGAGCATGACGTCGAGCGGCTCCTCGATCAGCGCCAAGACCGCGTCCTGACGATCCTGGGTCGCGGAGCAGATCGTGTCGAAACTCCGGAAGTGCTCATCGAGGTCCGCACGGCCATACCGCGCCTCCAGCGACTGGCCAATGCGCGCTGCGATGGCCAGCGATTCCTTGGCCAGCATCGTGGTCTGGTTGGCAACACCGATCTTCTGCAGATCCCGCGCAAACTCGAACCCGTCCGAGACACGGTGGCGGAACAGGCGCTCCATCTCACCCCCGTTGTCCGCGCGTTCGATGAACCGGCAGACGACTTCCGCCTCGTCCATGTCGAACAGGATCAGATATTTCCCGTGCTCGTACTTGGTGACCTGACTGACCGTTGCCTTCGTTTCCTCGTGGTAGTGCTTCCCGTGAACAACTGCGGTAAACCCCTCCTTGGCATAGCGCTCGACGCGCTTCCACACGTTGAGCACCGAGCCGCACGTCGTGTCCACCACCACGCAGCCAATGGCGCGGAGCCGCTCGAAGTCCTTGACCGTCACGCCGAAGGCGGGCATGAGGACCACGTCTTCGGCACTGATGCGGCTGAAATCGAACGCCCCGTCGGGGTCGTAGCCGAGGATGGTGACGCCGAGTTCCGTCAGGCGGGCGTTGACGTGGGGGTTGTGAATGATCTCGCCCACGAGGTACAGCTGCTTGTCCGGGAACTTCTTCCGCGATTCGTACGCATACTCGACCGCCCGGTCAACGCCGTAGCAGAAGCCGAATTCCTGCGCGAGGCGGAACGTGAGATCACCAACAGTGTGCGCGTAGCCGCCGGCCTTCAGCCGGTCCACCACGTTACTGTGGTAGCTGGCAAGCTCCGGCTCGATCTCTCGCTTGAGGCCGAAGCCCTTCCGGACGTAAGTCGGGTCCATGGAGCCCGCAATGTAGCCCGGCCGGCGAACCCCTCCAACCGGACGGACTAGGGCTATCCCCCTGCCGAGTCCATCGCCGCTGCGAGCGAATCCTGCGCCGCGGCGGCCTGCTCGCACCAATCGGGGGGCAAGGCCTCGACCTCCACCTGGTGGAACGTGCCGGCGACCCGCGCATTTCGATTGTTCACGAGGTGGCGCATCGTCACGGCAAACCGTCCGCTGACGCGTCGGTCGGTCAGTTCCCGTACCTCCACTTCGCCCTCCGACGCCTGGTACGCCTGGGCGGCGCTCGCCTCGAAGAACTGAAAGCCGACTTGGGAGGCCGGCGGCAGGGGCATGCCTGCACTGTCGGCGAGCTTCACCGGGTAGAGGCCGGTCAGGCCGCCCGACGGAAGCTGCAACAGGACGGAGGCACCGCTGCCAGGTTCTTCGGCAATCACGAGGACCATCGCGGGGTTCGCGCATCGGCCGGCACGGGCAGGCCAACCGCGATCCAGTTCGAAGGCGCCGACCGCCCGGGCCCTGAGTTGCCCGGCGTCGGCGCGGGGGTAGTCCGGCATTGGGGGCAGGGCCGGCTCCGCCTCGATCGCGTCCTCCAGCGAATCGAGATCGGCCGCTTGTGCGGTCTCGTCCGGTGGGGGCGTTCGGTCCCCACAGGCAACCGTGACCAGGAGCAGCGAAACCACGAGAGGGCGAATCATGAAGACATCCCTGCAGCCGGCACCGCCATCGCGCGCACCGCTGTTTCGGTGAAGACAAAAGGCCCGAGCGCCGTACGCAGCTCGGCGGGGACCGGTATCGGAGCAAGACTGGTGCGGTCCGTGCAGACGAGCACCTCCCGCGCCGCCGCCGCCAACTGACCGGCATCGACATGCCACACGTCGAAGCTCAGCGTCAGTGACGTTCTGCCGAACCGAGAGACGTAGGTGACGACCCGCAACCGGTCATCGAGACGGGCGGGGTAGCGGAAGTCGCAGTCGAAGTGCACCCGTGGGAGCCACAGACCCATCTGCTCGAAGAACTGACTGTAGGGCAGCCCGGCGGCCCGGAACATCTCGGTCTCCGCAATCTCGAAGAACCGCACGTAGGCGCCATAGAAGATGATCCCCGCATGGTCCACATCAGACCAGCGAACGTACTCCTCGATCGCAAACGGGTGCCCCGACATGGGGTGGAACGTAGGGGGCTCCCGTTCCGGGCGCCACCTCCGCGCATGCCGCTCAGCGCGGGGCGCGGAACAGCAGATCGAAGCGGAATCCGGACTCGGAATTGAGCGGCCACGCGGCATTCACCCTGGCAATGCCGCCAAGGAAGGAAACGCCGCCACCGACGCCCACCAGGGGTTTGAACGGTCCGCTGCGGTAGGTATCCCCGACATCCGCGAACACGACCGGGGTCCAGAGCCAGCCCCGGCGCCGGAGGGCCCAATCGAGCTGCGCCGACCAGCCGCCCGCCCCACGCCGGTAGCCATAGTCGTAGCCGCGGACGGTGAACGGACCGCCGGCCCGGAATTCGAGCTGCGGCAGGGAGTCCCCCACCGCGTATCCGGTGCGGAGGGTCAGCGTGCCCGATCGCGCCAGAGCTCGGAACGGCACTTCCAGGCTGAGCCAGCCACGGCCACCGGACAGGGAGTCCGAGACCAGGCCTTCGACTCCGAGCGTCAACTTGGTCCAGCCGAATCGGCGAGTCGGACGGATGGAGGCACGGAGGTAGTCGCCGGGAGCAATCGGCGGGTTGACCGGGAACACGCCGCTGCCGCCGAGGATGTCGTTCAGCCCGGATGACGCAACGGCGTCCATGCTGCCGTGTCGCTCGGCACCGACACGCAACTCCACGTCCGCGAGCGATCCATGGTACGGCATGAAGGCGATCCCCACACCGGTCGCGAGGTAGTAGTCCGCATCGTCGTGGGCGGCAAACGCCGCGTTCAGGGTATTGCCGATACTCTGCCCGCGCGTCCAGGGCTCGGCCTCGACCACGTGGTGGAATACGCGACCCTCGAACTGTCCGCTCGGGGCGTCCCGCCGCCACAGGACCGACCCGGTGACCCGCGTGTCGGAGAAGCCGAACCGCCCCGACAGGGTGACTGTGGTGAACGGAATGCGCGGCCGCAGGTTGAAGCCCAAGCCGAGGGAAACACCCTGTACGCGGTTGAAGCGTGCGATGTCCGCCGCGGTCTCCCACGCGAGGCCAAACCGCCGACGTAACAGCAGGTCGGGCGGCAACTCCTCCTTCATTCGCGCGAGATCGGCAACGCTCTGCCGCAGGTGGGCCTCCGTGGCGGCGTCGACCGTGAGGCTCAGGGAGTCCCGCCACGCATAGGCGTCCAGTGAATCGGCGGGGGGCAGCACCATCTCCCAGCGACCCTGATCCCAGCTCCCGGTGCGCGCGTACCCCACCGTTTCCGCGTTCCGGCGGCCGTTGTCCTCGCCGCAGCGGGGGCAATACCGCCGCTCTTCCGTCGAGTCGGTCCATGCATCGAGTGGCACGTCGAACGCGATCGGCGCATCCGTGTTGATCGCGTACTCGGAGAAGGTGGTAATGACCCGCGCGGGCAGGGCCACCCGCAGGAGGATGTCGATCTCGGCGGTGATGGTGAGGACCTGCCGGTACGGCATCCAGTAGAGGTTGTCGTGCAGGGAGTACTCGAGGTCGGCCTGTACCGTGAGGATCTGCTGCGCCCGCTTCGAGTCCTTGCGCGCCTTGGCGCTGTCGGCCGCCGTGCCATCCGCATCCGGGGCATCCCAGAGGTACTCACCCAGGAACGTGACCATGAGGCGCACGACGTCCGCGGTCTCGGCGTCCACCCACAGGTCCCCGGCCACGAGCGACGGACCCAGCTGACGCGGGACGACCCGGATCGCGATCGCCCGGATCGTCCGGCCCGGCAGGAACATGCTGACGGAGTCCGCGATGGCGTAGTCGTAGAATGCTTCGGCCCCGGGGGCCAACGGATGGAGGGCCGCCGTCTCCGGCACACCCAACAAGCGGACGGAATCGCCCAGTGCCCGCGGCACGAACCACGGCCGATCGGCAAACGAGACGCGCACGTCCTCATCGCGGACGTCGGCGTCACGGGGAAGGAAGCGCTCGAATTGCGATTTCGTGCGAGCGCCGAGCACCTGCACCTTCAGGTCGTTGGGGTACCGCCAAGTGGCGCGGGCAACGCTCTCGTGCGCCAGCAGTGGGGTTAGGCGCGCAAAGCGGCTCGCGCCCGCACTCGCGTCAAACCGTGTGGTGACGAGCGCCCGGTAGTCGCGTACCAGGGAGTCCTGGCGGAGGTGCCGCTGCCGCGCTATGGCGACCAGGGTGGCCGTCGCGGAGTCGGCGTAGGGGGAGGGCTGTGCTGCGGCAACGGGCGCCATGGCGGCAATCGCGAGCGCAATCGCCTGAAACCGGGCCCGCCCGATCGTCATACCCTCTCGCTATCGTTCGGCGACTCGATCCCCCAGTCCCGGAGCCGCCGCCAGAGCGTCGTTCGGGAGATACCGAGCCGCCTGGCCGTTTCCGTGAGGCGCCAGCCGGTTGCGTGCAACGTGCCGACGATGGCTTCACGCTCGCGCGTATCGAGCCGCTCCGCCGCCCGCGCGCCGGGAACGTAGACGGCGTGGCCGAGCGTCAGGTCCCCCACCACCAGCCGTTCGACTCGCCCGCCCATCCTGCCCAGCCGAGGCAGGAGGGTCCGGGTATCGAGTTCGCCACCGCCAGTGATGGTCTCCAACAGGTCCTGTCCGCCCCCGTTGGTGTACACCATGCGGCCCTCAGGATCGAACAAGATGACCGCCTCGTTGAAGCGATCGAGCAACGCCCGAGCAAGAGGGGAAAAGAGCTGTGGCCTTCCGGGCCGGTCCGGCGCGCTCATGGTGGAGACTACGCCCCGCCGGCGTAGAGGGTTTCAGTCCGAACCACTGAGGAGTGACCGGGAGAAGCGTCCCGGCAGGATCAGATTGCCGCAGCCGGCGCAGCGGTGGAGTCCCGGAGAAGGCTTGACAACTACTGACTGGCCAGACAGTCATAGCAACGAGACTACCACAGCCCATTGCATTGACCGGCTGGACAGCCAATACTTGCGCGTAACCAAGCCACCTCCCTCATACGACGGTGATCCATGCCGAAGAAGAAGCAGCCGGTCGGGGGTAACGGCAGCACCAAGAGCGGCATCCTCGACGCGACCATTCGCCTGCTGCGCGAGCGACGTGGCGCCGACCTCACGATGGATCAGGTCGCCCAGGCCGCGAGCTGCGCAAAGGGGCTCGTCCACTATCACTTCCGCAAGAAGGACCAACTCCTCGCCGCCGCGGCAGGCCGCATGTGGGAAGATCGGGCCGCAGCGTGGCGGCGCGCCTTGGACGCCGAAGACCCCAAGGCATCGATCGGCGCCGCGTGGAACCTGCTCGCCACCGATTCCTCAACCGGCGTTGCCGCAGCCTGCGCCGCCCTTGGAATGCGAAGAGAAGAACTGATTGTACAGTCAGTCAATTCCGGTAGAGTGGCTCTGGCCCGGGGCGTGACTGAGGCGCTTGATCAGCTGCTCGGTCGCATGGGGCGTGAGGCGACGGTCCCTATCGGGGAGCTGGGCACGCTGCTCGCCGCCATCATCGAGGGAATCGGCCTCCAGCTTGGCAGTGGAGCCGGTCAGGATGAACTGGAGCAGGCGTGGGCGGCCTTCTGGGTGGGACTGCTGTCCCTTACCAGCTCGCGGCGTTCCGGCTAGCGGCGACGCCGGCGATGACCGCCCCGCCGCTGCGGCCGGTCGCGCCCGCGCATTCGGGACAAACCGCTGATCAGCTCATCCAGCGAGGCCGCCTGCAGGACGTCCTGCCGGCCCCGAAACACCGTGAACCGCAGCGGTCGATCCAGGTCGGGCACCACACCGGGGCGGAGCCGACGCGCTTTGCCCTCACGGAGTCGCAACCGCACCACCGCCTGTCCGCGCTCGATGTCATAGTGCAGCGGGATCCGGTCACCGAGCAGGGGGACGGATCCGGGCAGGGCATCCAACTCCTCCCGGGTAGCCTCCGGAACGAACGTGGCGGGATCCAGTTCCAGCCGCGTGCGGAGAAAGTGCTCCCAGCTCGACACATCCTGCAACTGTCTCGCCAGGGCCGTCGCCACGGCATCGGGGCTGGCCGCCTCGAGGCGGCCACCGGACCGGCGCCAGTATTCGTCGAGCCGGGCGACCGCGCGGGCAACCGCCCGTTGGTCCGTGTGGGCCGTTCGACCGGCAACGAGCGCCTCGGCCAGCGCGAGCCGGGCATGGCTCGCGAGCGCGGCCGGGAAGTCACCGGTCAGCGGCTCGCGACTGCGGTCGAGCTCGAACCCGAAGTACGCGGTGACCCGCTCGACCACGAGTCCCGTATGTCGCTGGCTCTCCCGAAACCGCACGAGCGGCTCACCGCGCACCGCGAAGCGTTTGATCAGATCGAATGGGATCTCGGTCCCCTCGATCGCACCCCGCGGCGTGCCGAATCGGTCCGCGAAATACCGAATCTGACCGGCCACCGGAGCACCGGGTGCGCACACCGATCCGCGCGAGATCCGCACCGACTCCGAGCGGGCCGTCTCCTGGTCGATCACGAGATCGAAGGGCATGACACGGGCCACGAGGTCACGGAATCCGCGAACCGCGCCCCCGCGCGCCTCGGGCAACTGCGCCGGGAGCGGGATCTCGAGTGTCCGATACACCGAAGCCAGACCAAGGGCGATGTCCTCGATGGCCTTCACCAGGACACCACGTGCCTCCGCCCATTCCTGCACGGACTCTGTGAAGACGTGCCGTGGGAGACCGTACACGCGACCCAGCGTTCCATACAGGTTGACGGCCTCCGCGAACACGCTGTACGCCGTCAGGTGATCGCTCCCGCGGACGATGAGTCCGCGTAGGTCACGCTCATCCCGCGTCATGCGGTGCAACGACTCGATATTCGCGGCGACGGCCACGAACGGCGTGATTTCCTCGTCCGCGTGCACCAGCAGCTCGCCCCAGGGGCGGTCAACCGGCATTGCCTCGACGTCCCGCCCGTACGTGGTGAGGCGCCCGCCCTCCACGATCCCGCGGTCCGCCAACCGCGTGGTCGCGGCGCGATAGGCGCGACGGTCGACCGGCACCGGGAGTTCGAGGTCGGAGAGGTCAATGCCCAGCGCCGCCGAGGTAAGCGCCAGGCGCTCGGAGTCACCGGCCAGCTGGAATTCGGGTGGGGTCGGTCGCAGCGACGAGAAATCGACCTCCCGGTCGCTCAGGATATGCACGGCCCCGTTCGGCACCCGCCCATGCACACGGCCCGCCATCTGGAGGATCTCGTTGGCGCCGAGGTACTGCCGCGTCAGCACGTTGCGGCCCCGCTCCACGATGTTCGTATACCGGGCATCGTAGATCACCACGGTGTCGAGCCCGGTGATGTTGAGCGCCGACTGGCCGGCGGCCGTCATGGCCAGCAGGAATGGCTTCTCGACACTGCCGTCCAGGAACGGTCGGATGACCCGGATTGGCTCGCCGCCATGGTAGAACGCGGTGTGTAATTGCGGAAACGCGTCCCCGAGCTCCGTCGCCGCGTTCTCGACTTCAGCGCGGGTCGGGAGGAACACGGCAACGCCACGGCGCTCACGTTGCACCCAGCGGAGGAACCGCTCGTCCAGAAACTCGATCGGGCGTTGGACGTGCACCTCGACGTGCGCCGCGAGTCCGGGATCGAACGCCGAAGTCTCCAGGACATCCGCCGACTTCAGATACTCCGCATAGAACGTCGGGTCCACCGTGGCCGAGAGCCAGATGAAACGGCACCCGATCCGCTTCCCGAGCGCCAAGCACAGCTCGAGCTCGGCGGACGTCTGATGGATCTCGTCGACAATCAGGGTATCCTGCGGTCCAATCAGGTCGCTCTGGAACCAGCGCCGGGCAATCCCTGTCGTCACGATCACGACGTTCCAGGTTGGCGTCTCGGGCGTGGCCTCTCGCTCCCGGTTCACGACCCCTACCCGCAGCGGGGCGCGGACGATCTCTTCGGCCATGGGACGGATCGCGAGCGTCTTACCCGTTCCAGTCCCCGCGACGATGCCGAACCCCGCACCTCCGCGGGCAAGCGCCCGCACGTGCTCGCCGTGCTGCCGATCAAGGACGGTCTCGATCCGAAGGCCGAGCGCGAGTTCGATGGTCTCACACGCTGCTCGGGTCGGGGCAATCACGATGACGCGTCCGGTCGGCGGCTCCGCCCGCCGAAACGCCTCGTGATCTGGCGGGAGGTAGTGGTCGCGGATGTGGTGGTGGGGGTAGGTCACGGGAGGAAGATACGGGATGACAGGATGAACGGGATAATGAGATGAACGGATCGACGGGATGAACGGGGCGAAACTGATGAGCCACACGACAGGAATCCCTATCCCGTCATCCGTCTATCCCGCTATCGTCCATCGTGTCACCCCTCAGTCTCCCAGACAGATCCCCAGATCCCGCGCCGTCTGGATCGAGTCGTGATCCAGCGGGACGCCCGACGAGCCTTCCAGCGCCTCCGCAAACGGCACCGTGACGATGGCGGGCGGATCGAGCGCCACCATGCGGCCAAACTGCTTTGCCTCTACCGCCCGCACGGCCGCCGCCCCGAACCGGAGCGCCAGGAGGCGGTCGAACGTGGTCGGGCTGCCACCACGCTGGAGGTGCCCGAGCACGACGGCACGAGTCTCCTTACCCGTGCGATCCGCGATCTGCCGTGCCACCAGCTCGCCAACGCCGCCGAGCCGTTCCGTGGCACCCGCCTTCTTGCCCTCCTGCAACACCTCACCCCCACCAATCGGATGCGCCCCTTCGGCGGCGACCACGATGCTGAAGTGTTTCCCCGTCATCTCCCGCTCGAGCACCTTGTCACACACCTTGCCGATGTCGAACGGAATCTCGGGAATGAGAATGACGTCTGCCGTACCGGCGAGCCCCGAGTTCAGCGCGATCCAGCCGGCGTGCCGGCCCATCACTTCGACGACGAATACCCGCTCGTGACTCTCCGCGGTGGAGTGGAGCTTGTCGATGGCATCCGTCGCCGTGTTCACCGCCGTGTCGAACCCGAACGTGATGACCGTCCCCTTCACATCGTTGTCGATCGTCTTGGGCACGCCCACGATGGGGAGCCCCTTCTCACACAGCCGCTGCGCGATCTTCAGGGATCCGTCCCCACCAACCACGATCATCGCATCGAGTCCGAGTCGGCGGAACGCGGCGACGACTTCGTCGGATCGATCCACCTCTGTTGTGGAGCCGTCCGGCTGCTTCACCGGC
This sequence comes from Gemmatimonadota bacterium, assembly GCA_029859185.1. Classification (GTDB taxonomy): domain Bacteria; phylum Gemmatimonadota; class Gemmatimonadetes; order Gemmatimonadales; family GWC2-71-9; genus JAOTWJ01. The sequence continues at coordinate 6,339 of JAOUDR010000004.1, read as the reverse complement.
CACGAAAACGGGTTGCCCCGATTCGTCGTGCCCAGGATCGTCCCGCCGAGATGGGTAATGCCACGGACGGTCTCGCGCGTCACCGGTATGATCTGCGCATCGCCCAACAGCCCGCCGAACCCGCGCTGAATGCCATAGACGGTCCAGCCTCGCTGCATGGCGGAGAGCACGACCCCGCGGATCACGGCGTTGAGGCCCGGGGCATCGCCACCGCCCGTCGAGATCGCGATCTTCACGAAACGCCTCCTTCCCGCTTTTCAATCAGGCGGACGACCTCGCCCTCGTGGGCGTGTCGCCCAAGCCGCAGCCTCGAGAACACGACCGCCCCGTCAACCGACACCTCGAAGGCCCCGCCCGATGACTCGATCAGCCGGACCTCGGCCTCCGGAAACCGCTTCTGCAACTCAGCCGCCAGACCGGCGGCGCGAGGATGGTAGTTTCAGACGACGCAGTACTGAATGCCGATGACCACGTGCGGCCTCCTGTGGTAGACTGTTCGTCGAAGTTAACGGCGCCGCCATGGAGAGCGCCACGCGCTTGCAGTTTTCCCCCCGGCCGCCAACTTTCGCCGTGAGACTGTGTTGACCAACGCCACTCCCGACCCCGCCTTGCTCCGGACCCGCCGTGCCCATCAGTTGCGGCGCGTGCTCGGGTTCGGCGCCGTCGCTGCCGTCGGCGTGGGCCTGTTTCGGCTCCTGGGACCCTCGGGACCGCCGCTTGGCCCGATCACGCTCCAGATTCTCCTCTTCGTTGCCGTCGGCGCGCTCACCCGACGAGTCGGGATCGCGCTCCCGGGCGGGGGCTACGCATCCTTCGTCTTGGCGGTGGTACTCGCGGCCATTCTCCTGCACGGATGGCCGTTCGCGGTCGTGACGGCGGGATTGATCGTCGCGGCGGGAGATCTTGGTCTTCGACGGCAAGCGCTCTCCGCCGGTGCCGCCGTTGCCGCCCACCTCATGGTTGGCAGTGCGGTCACCGGACTCCTTTACGAGGAGCTCGGGGGGGTGATCGGCGGAGGAGTGCTTGCCACGCCGAACCTGCTGCCGCTCGTGCTGGCGGCGGCGGCACTCCCGGTGGTGGTGAACGGGACGTTCTACGTCGAACTCGCGCTGCGCGGCATGTTCCAGTGGAAGGACGCACGGCTTACCCTCCGCTGGGAATCCGTGGTCTACGCGGCCTCGGTAGCCTTCGCGCTCGGATGGGTCGGGTTGGCGGCGGCGGAGATTCCGGCGGGCCCCGCCCTGGTCCTCGGCTTGGTGCTCCTCAGCGCCTTCTTCCTGACCTACTGGATCATCTCCCAGGCCGTGCGCGCGGACGAGCTCCGCCTGGTGAACCGGCTTGCCGGCGCGGTCGCCGCGGAAGTCCGCATCGAGCACAGTTTTGCGCGGGTGCGCCAGCTCACGCACCGCCTGGTGCCGTGGGATCAGATGGGGTTCGCGGCGGTCGACGGGAGCACCAACGCGTATCGCCTCCTGGCGGACACGGAGAACCGCGCCGGGACGACCGGCTCGACGGACGTCGGGCTGGTGGGTGAGGCGGTACGCCGGCGCAAGCCGACCGTCGGTGGGGGGGGAGCTCGGCGGGGTTCAACCGGATCGGAAGTGGTGGTGCCGCTGGTGCAAGGAAACCAGGTCATCGGCTTCTGGAGTGTTCGGCATCGTGACGCCGGTGTATACCGGGATGCGGACGGCGACTTGCTCAACCTCCTCGCTCCGCAGCTCGCGTTGTCCCTGGCACTCTCTACCCTGGTGCAGCCGGTGGCGGACGCGTCCGATCACACATCGGGCTTCGCACGGTCGCTCGTCGAGACCATCCGTGCCATCCGCGGCCTGAGCGAGGACGTCGCGCGCCGCGCCGCCACCGCGGAGCAGCAGGCGCAGCTCGCGGCGCAGCGGGTAACCGACGTGTCCGAAGGGGTGACCACCTTGGTCGACACGATCAAGTCGTCGGTCTCGGCGGCCGATCAGGCGCGCAGCATGACCAACGAGATGGCGCGGCGCGTGATCGACGTGCGCACCACCAGTGGCGGCGCCAGCGACCGGCTCGCCGCGCTTGGCACCACGATCGGTCGGGGCGCGAGTGAGGTGGCCTCGCTGCGGGACGCGTCGCAGGAGGTCGAGCGTTTTGCCGAGGCGATTGGCACGATCGCCAATCAGACGAACCTGCTCGCACTGAACGCCACGATCGAGGCATCGCGGGCCGGGGTGCACGGGCGTGGGTTTGCCGTGGTGGCGGACGAGGTTCGCAAGTTGGCGGAGGAAAGCGCCCAGGCCGCCCGGAGCATGCGGCGCAGTGCCCAAGCCACCCGAACCGTGCTGGATCGTACCGCCCGCATCCTGGAGGACATCGGCTCCCAACTCGGCGAGCTCGCGCAGCTCTCGGATCAGTGGCGCCGTGATCTCGACTCCATCATGGGAGCGGCGGAGGACACCCGGCGGGCCGGGCAAGCCATCGCGGACGCGCCCAAAGCCATGCTTGAACTGGCGGGGCAAGCCACGGGAGCCCTGACGGCCGCTCGGGATGCGGCCGACCAATCGGCCGGCGAGGCCGCGCACGTTGCGCGCGAGGCCCAGGAGCAGCGGCGCGCGGCCGAAGAGATCGAGCGCGGGGCGGCCCGGCTGACTGCGCTGGCCGAGGAACTGAACCGCAGTGTGGCGTTTGTGCGCCACGACACCGACTGATACCACCCTCTCTGACGTATCTTCCTGCGCGGTCCAATCCCCGCCCTATGCGCTGTCTAGCTCTCCTCGTCGTCACTGGCATGGCCGCAACCCTCACGGCCTGCGGTGGCAGTTCCACGGAAGCCGTGGCATCCGCCGAGTTGTTCGCGGTGAACGGTGCCCGGCACCCGGCGGTGTTCGCGGCCGATACGTTGACGTGGGCGGGGTTCGGATTCGGGGCGGAGCAGGGAGAGGGAGACGTCTACGTACGGGCGGCCGGGGCCGCAGCGACGGTGGAGATTCTGTCCTGGACCGACGGACAGATCCGGGGGGTGCTCCCCGCAGGCGCCGAGTCTGGACCGACGTACGTCCAGCTGCGCACCGACTCCCTGGGGCCGCTGGACCTGTTCGTCATCCCCCGCGCGAGCTACGATCCGGCAGCCCACGCCTGGGCCGCCGATGCGTCTCTGCCAATCGCGGTGACCGACGCGGCGGCGGGCGGCGCCCGGTTCCCGGCAGGCGGAACCACCACCGGGAAGGTCGTGATGACCGGCGGCCGTCGCAGCGACGGCGCCCTGAACCGGAGCACCTACATCGGCGCGCTGGACGCGGACGGTCGAATCACCCAGTGGCAGGAGGCGCCGGATTCGGTCATCCCAGCGGGGCGGTACCTGCATGCCATGGTGGCGGCGGACCGGACGACGGCGGCGCTCCAGGGTGCCGAATCGGTGGCCTACATGTTCGGAGGGGTCGACTCTGCGGGACGAGTGCTGTCCGACGCGCTGGGCATCGGCGTGTCGGCGGACGGGGCCTACAGCCTGTGGACACCCATGGCGCCGCTGCCCGACCTGCGTGCCGGAATGGCAACGGCCGTCGCGTTTGGCAAGATCTACGTGATCGGTGGCTTCGGCGCGGACTCGCTCGCGACACGGGACGTCTACTACACCACCGTGCTCCCCAGTGGGACACTGAACGGTTGGCTCATCGGCCCGCAGCTACCGGAGGGCCGCGCGTTTGCCGCCGCCACGGTGGCTGGATCCACCCTCTACGTCCTTGGTGGTGAGCGCGGCGCCGTCATTCCCGATGCGATTCCGGACTCGACACGACTCACGGCGACCATCTACGCCATTCCCATCAGTCCACTGAGTGGCGCGTTCCGCGATTCGGTGTGGACGGAGCTCCCCGTCTCCCTGCCGCGCGCGCGCGCGCGCTTCACCGCCGCCGTGGTCGATGACGCGTTGGTGGTCACCGGCGGCGTCTACGCCGGAATGCCATCTACCGGCGAGACGGAGTTCGCGACGCTCACCGATGGACAATTGGGAACGTTCCAGGAGTTCCCCGGAGCGACGCTCGCGTCGCTGGCGGGCGGACCGGTGCTGGGCGCCGCGACACCGCTCGCCTGGACGGCACAGGGGATCGTCAGGATCACGCTGCTGGGCGGCACGCTGGGTGCCACACCGGTGGCACAGGCATGGTCGAAGTAGCAAACGCGAGGTGTTCATGACGTACCGGCTCACGCCCACGGTCCTCGGTCTGGTCGCCCTGATCGCGGCCCCGGTCACCAGCGCGCAGGAGATTCCGACTCCCGCCTCCGTCCTGGGCTTCGTACCGGGAACCACGGGCAAGCTCGCCGAGTGGCCCACATTGGTGCAGTACTACCGCACGCTCGCGGCGGCGAGCGACCGGATCGAGTTCCGGGATCTCGGACCGACCACCAACGGGAACCCGTTCATCGCGCTCATCATCTCGAGCGCCGCCAACATCACGCGGGTGGACAGCCTCCGGGCAATCAACGCCAAACTCGCCGACCCTCGTACCATCCAGTCGAACGACGAGCGCGAGCGCCTCGTGCACGAGGGACGAACCGTTGTGCTCATCACCTCGAGCATTCACTCGACCGAGGTGGGCGGGCACCTGAGCCCCGCCGTCCTCGCGTACCGGCTGGCGACCGGACAGGATTCTGCAACCCTCGCGCTGCTCGACCGCACCGTGGTGCTCCTCGTGCCTTCCCTCAATCCGGACGGGGTTACGATCGTCGCGCGCTGGTACAACCGCACGCTCGGAACGCCCGCCGAGGGATCATCGCCTCCCGAGCTGTACCACCCCTACATCGGGCACGACAACAACCGGGACTGGTACGTCTTCACACAGGCCGAGACGCGACTGACCGTCGACAGCCTGCACAATGTGTGGCACCCACAGATCGTGCACGACATCCACCAACAGGGGGCATTTGGCAGTCGCCTCTTCCTGCCGCCGTATCTGGATCCCATCGAGCCCAACGTAGATCCGCTCATCGTCGCGGGGATCAACGCGATGGGAACCGGTATGGCGTGGGAACTGGCCGGACAGGGCAAGCGCGGCATCGTCGTCAGTGCGACCTATGACGCGTGGACCCCGGCGCGGGCCTACCAGCACTACCACGGGGGAATCCGCATCCTCTCGGAAACGGCGAGTGCCCGGATCGCGAGTGAGATCACCGTTGCCCCCGATCAACTGCGCGGCCGCCGCGGGTACGAGGCCCTCACCCCGAGCTGGAACTTCCCGGACCCGTGGCCGGGGGGGCGATGGACGCTGGCTGACATCGTGGACTATCAGGTCTCCGGCGCCACGGCGCTGCTCAACCACGCCGCGGCAGGCCGGGAAACCTGGCTGCGGAACTTCCTGCAGATCGGTGAGCGGGCGGTGAAGGGCTGGTCAGAGTGGCCATATGGGTACGTGGTCCCACGGCTGGGCCAGCGTGGCGACGGGATGGCCGCCATGTTGAACGTCCTTCGGCGCGGGCAAGTGGAGATCCGGGCTGCCGAGCGGGACTTCGTGGTTGATGGTCGGCGGTTTGCCGCCGGGGACTATGTCATCACCCTGCGGCAACCCTACGCGGCGTTCGCCAAGACGCTGCTCGAGCGCCAGGACTACCCCGATCTGCGGGAGTACCCCGGCGGCCCTCCCAAGGCACCGTACGACGTGACGGCGCACACGCTCCCCCTGCTGATGGACGTCACGGTCGTCGAGGCGCGCGACAGCATCCCCGTTCCGCTGTCCGGGCCGCACGACGTACCGGCGTTCTCGCCACGCGTGACCACCGCGATCGGCCGGGTCGGCCTGTATCGCAGCTACCAGGCCTCGATGGATGAGGGCTGGACGCGATGGGTATTCGACACTTGGGGCGTCCCCTACACGTCCATCGTGGATTCGGTCGTCCGCGCCGGGGATTTGCGACGCCGGTTCGACGTCATCGTGATGCCGTCGATGTCCACCGGCGACATCGAGCTCGGCCTCGACAGTACCTACCCCAACCCGTTTGCCGGCGGGCTGGGCGACGGAGGCCTGAAGGCCCTGCGCACGTTCGTCGCGGAGGGCGGGACGCTTGTGGCCTTCAACCAGTCGTCGCGCTGGGCGATCGATGCATTCGATCTGCCTGTGCGAGACGCATCCGCGGATCTCGACGAGCAGGCCTTCTATGCACCAGGCAGCATTTTTCGCCTGGAGCTCGACGCTGCCCATCCGCTTGCGCGAGGCACCCCGACCCAGACCATCGCCTGGTTTGAGGAGAGCCCCCTCTTTGCCGTCACCGACTCCGCGCGTATCAAGGTCGTCGCTTCGTATCCGCGGCAACCGTCCGCCGTTCTCCTGTCGGGATGGGTGCTGGGCCCGGAGCACGCGGCCGGGCGGCCTGCAC
>JAOUDR010000183.1 GCA_029859185.1 Gemmatimonadota bacterium | reverse complement strand
GAATCCGGCGGGCGTACGGGGGGACGCGGTCTTCGCCAACGATCGGGAACAAGCCGACGACACGTGGGATCCGGTCTGGGAGGTCGCAACCCGAACGGATTCCGTCGGCTGGACCGCCGAATTCCGCATTCCGCTCTCCCAATTGCGTTTCGCAAAACAAGAAGCGCCGGTGTGGGGGATCAACTTCTCACGTGAGATCTTCCGATTTGGTGAGGCGAGCCGCTGGAGCTGGACGCCCAATACCGAGCAGGGGTTCGTGTCCAATTTCGGGGAGCTTCATGGGCTTCGCGATCTCCCGACGCCACGCCGTACCGAGATCTTCCCCTACGTCGTCGCCCGCAGCGAACACGTGGAAGGGACCGACCCCGACGATCCCTTCACCGACGGCAGCACGCAGCGAGTGTCGGGTGGACTCGATCTGAAACACGGTCTGACGAGCAACGTCACCCTGGACGCGACCATCAACCCTGATTTCGGGCAGATCGAGGCTGACCCTGCGGTGGTGAACCTCACGGCGTTCGAGACGTTCTTCGAGGAGCGCCGGCCGTTCTTCATCGAGGGAGCCAGCATTCTCCAGTTCGGACAGGGCGGTGGCGGCGATATCTACGGGGCTCCGCAGCTCTTCTACTCGCGCCGCATCGGCGGCAGCCCGTCCCGGGCGGTGTTCGAGGAGAACGGGTACGTGGGTGCCCCTGATGCCACGACCATCCTCGGAGCGGCCAAGGTGACGGGCCAGTCGGGTGCGTGGCAGCTGGGTCTGCTGAACGCCCTTACTGGCCGGGAGCACGCGCGGGTGCAGGACAGCACGGGCACCCGGCGGGCCGAGGAGATCGAGCCACTCACCAACTACACGGTCGCCAGTCTGCGACGGAATCTGCGGGACGGCGCCACGGGCATCGGGTTCGTCGGTACCGGTGTCATGCGTGATCTCCGCAACCCATCCCTCACATTCCTTCGCTCATCGGCGTTCACCGGTGGCGTGGACTTCTTCCACCGGTTTGGCGGAGGCCAGTTCCTGGTCAACGGCACCCTTTCGGGAGCCACGGTCTTCGGTGATCCGCTTGCGATCATGCTCGCTCAGCGGTCGCCCACGCGGTACTACCAGCGGCCGGACCAGGACTATGTGCGCGTGGACACATCGGCGACCTCACTCAGCGGCTACGCCGCGTCGCTAAGTGCGGGCAAGGTGGCCGGACACTGGACGTACGCCACGGACCTGTTTGCGTATTCGCCGGGTTTCGAGGTCAATGACTTGGGCTTCGAGACCCAAACCGACCGCGTCTTCACGGGCGTCCGCGTGAGCCGCCGGTGGCTCGAGCCGGGCAAGGTCTTCCGCTCATTCTCCATTGGCGCCACGTATGCTGAGAGTCACAACTTTGGGTGGACCCGAGTGGGCCGGAGCGCCTACCTGGGCGGCGGGGGCACGTTCACCAACCTCTGGTACGCGGGCATCAACCTCTCCAACAGCTTCCGGTCCCTGTCCGACAAGCTCACGCGGGGTGGACCGCTGATGGTCTCGCCGGCATCGTGGAACGCGGGCGGCTACTTCGGATCGGACTACCGCAGGCAGCTCTCCATGAACGGATCGGCGACCTACGCCCGGAACGAGTTCGGCGGCTGGGGGTGGTTCACGAGCTTCGGCCTCAGCCTGCGGCCGAGCGGCGCGGTGACCGTGTCCCTGTCACCGGAGTACGAGCGGGTCCACGCCCTCGCCGGGTACGTCACCCAGCGGGCGGACGACGTGGCAGCAACGTATGGGCGACGCTACGTATTCGCGGACCTGGATCAGACGACGGTGGATCTGACACTAAGGCTCGATGTCGCGCTCAGTCCGTCGCTCTCGATCCAGCTCTATGCGCAACCGTTCATCGCCTCGGGTGACTACACCAACATCAAAGAGCTCGCCACGGCGGGGACGTTCGACTTCGTGCGCTACGGCGTAGACCGCGGATCGGGTATCGCGCTGGATGACAGCACGAATATCTATGCGGTAGACCCGGACCCGGCGGCGAACGGCGCCGCGTTCCAGTTCCTGAACCCGGACTTCCTCGTGCGCTCGCTCCGAAGCAACCTCGTGCTCCGGTGGGAGTACCTGCCCGGCTCGACGCTGTTCGTGGTGTGGCAACACGGGCGCGCCGGGGGCTCGTCCGACCCACGCTTCCGCCTATGGGATCAGACACGTGACCTCTTCACGGACAGCCAGGCGAACACCTTCCTCGTGAAGATGAACTACTGGCTTGCGCTGTGAGGTCCGGCTGAACCCGGGCGATCGGCCATGCACACTTACCTGCCAAGAGCAGCCTTGACTTTATAATGTAAAGTTCTTTATCATTCATCCATGGAAATCCTGATGCCTGAGCCACGTAACCCGAAGCCGGATCGCGCGTGGATCCCAGCGGCGCTGCTGTGCGTGCCGCCGCTCGTGGCATGGGCGCTGATCGGGCTGGACGCGAGCGGCCTGTGGCGCACCGTCGATGCGATACTTGCCGGGGTGCCCCCCGCCGTCGAGGCGGGAACGATGCTCCTTTCCCCCGTCGCAGCGGCGGCCCTTGGTGGCGTGGCGGTCGTCCGCGCCCTCCGGGCCGGCGAACCCCTGAACCGCCGCCTGATCGCCCTCACGATCACGGCGATCGTCCTGGTCACCGTCACGGCATCAGCCGCCTGGCTCGGAGCGACCTGATCTAGGCGACTGCCTGCGCCCGTCGTGCCCGTCGTTCGTGCGCCGGATCACGAATCCCCCCAGCCGAATCTCCTATCTTCGCATGCCCGCGTCATGCCGATCATCGGGAGGTACCGCATGCCAGTGTTCAAATCGGGGCGTCCATCCGATCGCCAGACCGCCAACGCCGCACAGCAGGCGCACCTGTCCCTGCTCGCCGAGGGTCTTCGCGTCGTAGGCGAAGTCGAGAGCGAGGGGGTGATCACGATCGAAGGCCGCCTGGAAGGGAATCTCCGGAGCAAGACCCAGGTACTCGTTGCCCCGGGCGGCGTCGTCGTGGGCGACATCGCGGCAGATGAGGTCGTCGTCGTCGGTCGTGTCGAGGGCAACATCACGGCGGCGAAGCGGATCGAGTTGCGCGATGGGGCCGTCGTCGAGGGTGACCTTACCACGCCCCGCGTGGTCGTGCAGGAAGGCGGCATGGTGAACGGCCGCTTGTGTGCCGACCAGCCGGTGGTGGAGGTGTCGTACCCGAGCGAGCCGCTCCGCAAGACAGCCTAGCGCGGTTGCCTTCAGCCGGGCTCGAGTCCGGTGAGCTCGATGTCGAACGTGAGCTGCTTTCCCGCGAGGGGGTGGTTCCCGTCGATCGTCACTCGGTCATCCGTGATGTCCGTGACGGTGACCATGAGATCGCCATTCTCGCCCTGGGCGCGCAGCACCATACCGGGCTCGATCGTGAGCTCAACCGGAAACCGCTCGCGGCCGACGACTACCACGCGCTCGTGGTGATACGGCCCGTACGCGTCCTCCGGGCCGAGGACCACCGTTCGACGGTCCCCAACTTCGAGACCGAGCACCGCGGCCTCGAATCCCCGGATGACCGCCTCCGTCCCCAGGACGAATTCGATCGGATCACGACCCTCGGAAGAATCGAAGACGGTGTCGTCGTCCAGTCGACCCGTGTAGTGGACGCGGACCTTGTCGCCCGCTGAGGCTGCCATGGGAACTCCAATTCCGTCAACGTGAGAGAGGCGTCGCGCGCGCCGGCGCGGCGGTCGGGTAGGCGACCCCTACGGGGCCATCGAGGCCGTGAGCCTCGGAGAGAAGACTAGGAGAAGACTAGAAGACTAGCAGGACCCCCTCGCCACGGGCATCCCTACCGTCTTCTCCCGTCCCCTACGGTCGCCCCCGCCCCCGCAGCACCTTCCCCGGCAGCGCATCCGTTGCCTTGCCGTTGGCGATCACCGACACACCGTTCACGAGCACGTACTCCATCCCCACGGACAGCTGATTGGGATTCTCGAACGTCGCGAGATCTCGCACTGTCTCGGGATCAAAGACGACCACGTCCGCCCACATGCCCTGCTTCAGCACTCCGCGGTCCGCGAAGCGCATGCGCTGAGCCGGCAGGGCGGTGAACTTCCGAATGGCCTCCTCGAGTGTGAGCCGGTGCTCTTCGCGCACGTACTTCCGGAGGATGCGGGGGAACGTGCCGTACGCCCGCGGGTGGGGGTGCTCCCGGCCCAGCACGCCATCCGGTGCCGTGCCCTGCGAGTCATTGTTTACCGACACCCAGGGTTGCATGAGCGCCAGCGCGACATCCGGCTCGTCCATGCCGAATACGGCGACGTAGGAATACGCCCGGTCCTCGACGAGCAGGTCGAGGAGTGTCTCGATTGGCTCCGTGCCCCGTTGCTCGGCGATCTCGCTGAGGCGCTTGCCCTGGAGCGGCTGGAGGTCGGGGTCCTGCACGACGCTGAGAAGCACGGCCTCGGGCCCTGGGATCTCCTGCCATTCGTTGTCCCAGGCGTGGCTGGGTGTCTCCATGTCTCGTCGGATGCGGGCACGGGTGGCCGGATCACGCAGCCGTTCGAGGAGCTTCGTGGTGCCGCCGTCGTGCGCCCATGGGGGTACGAACGCCGACATGGAGTTGAACCACGCCGGGTAGGCATACGTATCGGCTGCAATGTCCACTCCACTCGCGCGGGCCTCCTCGATCTTGGCCACGATCTGAGACATCCGTCCCCAGTTGGACTTGCCCGCCGCCTTGAGGTGCCAGACCTCCACCGGAATCCGCGCCTCGCGCCCGATCCGAATGGCCTCATCGAGCGCCTCGAGGACCGCGTTGCCTTCGGAGCGGAGATGTGTGGCGTAGATCCCGCCGTACTCGGCAGCGACCGACGCCAGTGCAATCAGCTCGTCGGTCGTTGCATACGGGGCGGGCGCATACTGCAGTGAGGTCGAGAGGCCGACGGCGCCCTGCAGCATGGCCTCGCGAACGAGCGCCCTCATCTGGTCGAGCTCGACCGGACTCGGCGTCCGGTCGGCGTCACCGAGCACCATGCGCCTCACCTGTGTGGCGCCGACGTAGGTGGCGACATTGATACCGAGACCCTGGCGCTGCAGGAGCGCGAAATACTGCTCCAGCGTCCGCCAGTCGGGGGTGATGCCGTAGTGCTCATACCCGGCGTGATCAGCGGCCACGATCACGTCGTTGAGCGGAGCGGCCGAGCCGCCCTCGCCGGTGACTTCCGTGGTGATCCCCTGAAAGATCTTGGATGGCAGGTGCGGGTTCACGAGGATCGTGAGCTCTGACTGGCCGAGCATGTCGATGAACCCGGGGGCCACCACCATGCCCCGCGCGTCGATCCGCATCGTGGCTGGCGCGTCCGTCAACTTCCCGAGGGCGGCGATTCTCCCGTCCCGAACCCCCACGTCTCCGGAATACCAGGGGGAGCCGGTGCCGTCGATGATGCGCCCGTGCTCGATCACGATGTCGAACGGCGGGGATTGGGCGTGAAGTGACGGCGCGACGGCGAGGATCAGGAGAGGAATCGGAAATCGCATGGAGACAGCACTCCCTTTTCGTGAAACGTGAAGCGTGAAACGAACTGGGTGTCCGTTTCGCGCTACACGTTCTCACGCCGACCCGTAGGCAGGCCTAGCGTCGCTCCTGTGGGTAGTCGAACCGCCGGTTGGGATACGGCGGTGGTGGCGGAACGATCCGTGGGTCCTCGGCGATCCTCTGTAACAGGTACGCGATGGCCCGATCCAACTGCGCGTCGCTCCCGTTGAACGTCGCGTGTGGGAGGTTATCCACCTCGATATCTGGGACCACGCCAATCTGCTCGATCAGCCACGTGCCGTCCGGTCCGTACACTCCGGTCATCGGTGCGCGGGCGAGCCCACCATCCGTGAGCCGGTTCTGGGAGCCGAGCCAGATCTCGCCACCCCACGTCCGCATCCCGATGACGACGCCCAGACCCAGGCGGCGGAACCCCTCCGCGAACGCCTCACCGTCCGAGGCGGTGCGCTGGTCCACCAGCACGACCATATGCCCGCGGAACGCGTAGTGCATGTTCCAGGTTTCCTGGCCGGTGCGACCCTTCCAGTACATCCATGCCTTGCGCAGCAGCTTCTCGAGCATGAACGCGTCGATGTTGCCGCCGTTGTTCTGGCGGACGTCGATGATCAGTCCCTGCCGGTCGAACACCGGATAGAAGTCCCGGTACCAGGTGGTGACGTCGTTCCCGCCCATGGCGCGCAAGTGGACGTAG
>JAOUDR010000182.1 GCA_029859185.1 Gemmatimonadota bacterium | reverse complement strand
ATCGTCGACCAGCCGGAACGCCCACGGCAGCTGGGGCCGCTCGGACAGGGCCGCCAGTTTGAGCCCCAGCTCCTGGACATAGCCCGCCAGCGCCTGATCGTCGTACAGTCCCATCTCGACGACGAGCTGCTGGTCGTACTGCTTGCCCATCGCCAGCTCCTGCGATTCGCTGACGAGCATGAACTCCTTCTTGCCGGTCGCAGGATTCACGGCACAGGCCGTCAGGGCCACGACTACCGTCAGGATCGCGAGCCGGGAACGGAACATGATCAGACCTCCAGGAGCCCAAAGACGAGGATTCGCTCTTATCCGTGCAAAGTAGCTAAGGCGGAACCAGGGGCAGAGGGGCAGCAGAGCAGCGCGGCAGCGGGTGCGAATTCCGTCGACAGAATCAAGGAACCACCCATGACCGCCCTCGACCGCCCTCGACCGCCGATGACCGCCCATGACCGCCCTGTCAAAGTCCCCGAATCACGCCCCGCACGATCCGCTCGAGGTCGCGTGCCACACTCGCCCCGGCTGCGAGCACTTCCTCGTGATTCAATGGCGCCGCGCTCAGCCCCGCCGCAGCGTTCGTGATGCTGGAGATCGCGAGCACCGCCATGCCAGCCGCCCGCGCCGTGATTACCTCGGGGACCGTGGACATCCCCACCGCATCGGCGCCTATGCGCTCGAGCATGCGGATCTCGGCCGGAGTCTCAAAGCTCGGGCCGAGCACGGCGGCGTAGACCCCCTCGTGCAGCTCGATGCCCTCCCGGGCCGCCACCGCCCGCGCCACGCCGCGGAGCGCCGGATCGTACGGGGCCGACATGTCCGGGAACCGCTCTTCGCCGGGTCGGCCGGGGCCCGCCAGCGGTGAGCGGAACATGAGGTTGATGTGATCGACAATGAGCATCAGGGCAGGCGGCACCATGGTTCGCCGGATCCCACCCGCCGCATTGGTCAGGATGAGTGTGCGGACACCAAGCCCCGCCATGATCCGGATGGGCAACACGGCCACATCGGGTGCGTGCCCTTCATACAAGTGGAGCCGGCCACGCTGCAACAGAATCGGCACGCCCTCCAACATCCCGCCCACGAACTCGCCGTGATGCCCGGGAACCGTTGGCTCCGGCATGCCGGGCACGTCCCCATACGACACCACCACCGTCCGCTCGACCGCGTCCGCCAACCCCGCCAACCCCGATCCGAGCACCAAGCCCACGCGCGGTGCAAACCCACCCAGGAACTCCCTCATCACCGCAACCGCCGCCTCCTCCATACTCACCCCGCTTGCCGTCTCGCCGTCTCGCCGTCTACCCCACCCCCGTGCTCCCACCACCTCCCACCCGCAACCCCGTCAGAGCAGCATGCCCGCCAGGCTCGCGCTCATGAACGCCGCCAGATTCCCGCCAATCATCGCCTTGATCCCGAGCCGTGCCAGATCAGCGCGCCGCTCCGGCGCGATCCCACCGATCCCACCGATCAGAATGGCGATCGCCGCGAAATTGGCAAACCCGAGCAGCGCGTACGTCGCGATCACCTCGGCCCGTGCGCTCAACGCCTCGGTTCCCATGAGGCCCGCCAGCTGGAGATAAGCGACGAACTCGTTGACGCTCACCTTCAACCCTAGAAGCGCCCCCACCACACCGGCATCACTCCACGGTACACCCATGAGCCAGGCCAGCGGTGCCAGCACCCAGCCGAAGATCCGCTCCAGACCCAGCCCCTCCACCCCCACCACGCCGCCCGCCGCGCCGAGCACCGCGTTGATGAGCGCAATGAGCGCGATGAACGCGAGCAGCATCGCCCCGACGTTGAGCGCCAGCTGCATCCCTTGGGAAGCACCTGCCGCCGCCGCCTCGATGACGTTGGTCTCGCTCCTGGCGACCTCGACCTTCACCGTGCCGCGGGTGACGGGAATCTCGGTTTCCGGCACGAGGATCTTCGAGATCAGCAGTCCGGCGGGCGCGTTCATCACGCTCGCCGTCAGGAGATGGCCCGCGATGTCCGGGAAGAAGGGCAGTAGCATGCCGACATAGGCGGCCATGACGCCGCCCGCAATCGTCGCGAATCCACCCACCATCACGGTGTTGAGCTCGGAGACCGTCAGCGTGCCCACGAACGGCTTGATCAGCAGCGGCGCTTCGGTGTGTCCCACGAAGATGTTCCCGCTCGCAGACAGCGTCTCGGCACCCGAGGTCCCCAGCACTCGCTGGAAGCCCCAGGCCATCCCCTGCACCACCCGCTGCATGATCCCAAGGTGATAGAGCACCGAGGTCAACGCCGAGAAGAAGATGATCGTGGGCAACACGCTGAACGCGAAGTAGGCCCCCGTGGCTGCCCAGAGACTCGGATCCGCGAGCGGCGCCATGTCCGCCGGCGCACCCGACGGCGTCCCCACGGGCACGTTGTTGTGCACCAGGTTGCCAAAGACGAACCGTGCCCCTTCTTGGGTGAACCCCAGCAGGCGGGTGAACACCACGGCGGCACCGGTGAAGAGCGCCCGCCCGAACCCTGTCTTGAGGACGATGAACCCGAGTACGGCCTGTAGCGCCACGCCGGTAGCCACGAGACGCCACGGCACCCGGCGGCGGTTGTTCGACAGCAGCCAGGCAATCCCGATCATGGTGGCGAGCCCAACGAGGCCCATCAATCGAGCCCCGAGCGGTGTTGCCGGCGGCACACCCGGACCCGCCACCGCCTCCTGGGCCACCGTGAGGAGTGTTACGCCAGCCCCTCGCGTAGGCGCCTCAGATCGGGAGGAATCGCGCCGGCCGGCATCGGGGAGGTCTGAGGGTGAGCCCGCCGGGCCCACTCATCGCACGATCACCACTCGCTCGGTGGCCGGGGCTTCCACCGGTTGGCGCAACAGGGTCAGATACCGTCGCAGGGCCTGGCGGTCGGTCACCCCCAGGGACTCCGATTCCGCCTCACGGAATGACGCGAAGGGCTCCAAGTCGAGCAGTGTCAGCGGCATCGTGACCTGGTAGGATCGCCGCCGATCCACGCGCTCACCATCTTCGAGTCGGAGGTCCCGCACCCGTTGCCCCGCGCGGCGGCGGGTCTCGAACCGCACCGTGATGCCGGATACCTGCACCGCCAGCGGCGCGACCATGAGTACCGTATCCAACGCCGCGATCAGCGCTTCGCCCGTCACGGTGACGGTCACGAGCGGGCTTGGGAACGGGAGTCGCTCGTACAGATGCCGCAGGCGGACCGCACCGCCGGGAAGGCCGAACCGGACCGCCGTACTGGGAATCATGCCGATGCGGGTGCGACCGGCGACCCGCACGGCATCGGCAACCAGGCGGCCGACCGGCAACTCCCCCGCCCCCTCACCGACCAGCGCGAACCGTAGCTGCGCTACCGGCTCATCGAGCGCGCGCTCCAGGGCCGCGGTTTCGCGGGTGACCACGCCCGCGACCGCCGTATCCGGAGTCACGCCAGCCACCCACACTGTGTCCACCCGCGCCCGGGCTTCCGAGCCACCCTGGGCGAGTTGCACGAGGTCGATGACGGTGAGACCGAGCCCGTACGCCAGCACCGGGGCAACCGCGGTGCCGCGCACCCGCGTCGCCACGGCGCCCCCAACGATCGCGTGCACGGCACCGGAATCGAGAGCGTTCGCGAGTCCCAGGGCCTCGCCGCCGCAGGCCGGCCCGGCGCACGCCGCATCGAAGTCCCCGAGCACGAGCACCGCATCCGCCCGCTCCCCCCGAATCACCGGCAGCGCGCGCGCGATGGCGGCCGCCGGGTCGTCGACCCGCAGCTCCGCCACCATGCGCCCGGCCGCACCCGGTGGGGTGCCGTCCATGACCCCGATCACGACCACCGAGCGGCCGCCGCGATCGAGACGCACCCAGGGTTGGAGCGGAACCGCGGATGGGTCGCGCGGCGTGGCATTGATCGCCGACCACGGGAACCGTGCATCGCGGATGCGTTCGCCCAGCGTCTCACCCATCGTGGCCGCATCCCCGGCCCCCAGAGCGGCGGCGTCCATCGCCGCGGCGTTGAACGCGGCCACGGTGAGCGCGCCGCGGGAGAGCGCCGGCACCGGGGCCCCAAAGGACGCCCCCCCCGCATCCAGACGGAACGTCGGGCATCCACACGCCGCGGCAAGCGAGTCGGCCTTGGCGACGATCGCCGCCAGTCCGCCCACCGCGCGGTCATCAACGGTCCGGCTGGTGAACGCGCCGCGGAGCGCCCCCGTGACGATGACCCGCAGCACGGTCGTGTCGCGGGCCGGGCGGGGAGGCGCGAACGTCGCGAGGGCTGCCGCCTCCGCCTGGGCCGGGAGCAGCCGCCACGACGGCACGTAGTAGTCGGCCGCCCGAATGGTCTCCGCCTGACGCAGCGCCTCCTCGATCAGGCCCCGGACGTCCTCCCCGCGGTCGTACACCACGGGGAGGTCTCGCAACATCGTGTAGCCGCCACCGCCGGCCTGCCGGTGGCTGTTGACCGCCATCGTGAACGTGTCGGCCGGCGTGACCGAACGGCCCTGGTAGGCGAGGCCCCGGATGCGTTGTCCCACCGGCTGCGACACGTCGATGCCATACGTCACCCCGGCGACGACGTCGAAGTCGTAGCCCTGGACGGAGTCGTTGATCAGCGGGCGCCCCGTCTGGTAGGTACGGAAGTAGCGTGCCGAGTGCTCGAGGAACTCCTTGAGCCGGCCGCCGTCGATCCGCACCGCGCGCAGCGTGTTCTCGTACGGGTAGATGCCGGCGACGTCGCGCAGCCGCACCGGTCCAGGCCCGAGGCTCACCGTGGTCGTGAACACCGCCGCCGTCGACAGGTCGGCGCCTGTGCGCTCCCGTTGGACGCTGTTGATGAAGTCGAGGAACGGAGTGTCGCGGATGCGCGCCTCCCGACTCGACCAGTCGCCTTCCGCCACCGCGAGGGGTCGGGAAGCCCAATTGCGCACTTCCTCGTGCACCTCCTGGAGCTGTCCCACCAGGACCGGCTCGGGTCGCGCGTCGCCCAGCGGGATCTCGTCGGACGTGACGCGCACGACCTGACGGCGGCCAGCGACGGTCGTCAGCCACGCGTGAACGACGCTCACGCTCCGGGCCCACGCTTGCGGCTGCACCAGATGCACGCCGTTGATCACCGAGTCCCTGATCCGCTCGTGCGAGTGTCCTACGACCATGATCTCGGGCGGCCGCCGGAGCCGCGTGAGCGCGATGGCGTCGTGCTCGGGGCCGATCCCCGTGGTGTCGTAGGACGACGGCCCATCCAGTCCCGCGTGCACCACGGCGACCACGAGATCGGCGCCCGCCGCGCGCGTCCGATCGACGGCACGCTCCGCTTCCGCGGCGATCCGACCAACGCGGAGCCGGTTGGCGAGGTGCGTGCCGTTCCAGACCATCACGCCGGGGGTCGTGAGCCCCACGATGCCAACGCGGACGCCACCGCGTGTGAGGACCACGTGCGGCGCGAACGCGGTGGTGTCCCGATCCACCCTGAAGATGTTGGCCGAGACGAGCGGGAAGGCCGCGCGCGCGTAGGCCGCGTCGAAGACCGCGAGCCCGAAATCGAAATCGTGATTGCCGAGGACCGCCGCGTCGTACCGCATGGCGTTGAGCGCATCCACGATGGGGTGCACCAGGCGCGGTCGGACGGTCGCGAAGTAGGTGGCGAATGGGTTGCCCTGCAGCAGATCGCCGGCGTCCACCAGCACGACAGCCCCAGGGTACGCCGCGCGGAGGGAGTCCACCACCGTGGCCGCGCGCACGAGGCCCCATGGCGCCGGCCGATCCTGGACGTAGTCCCAGGCCGTGACGTGGCCGTGGACGTCCGTGGTCGCGACGAGCACGACGTGGGCAGTGTCCTGGGCGCGGAGGGTGGGCGGAACGGCCGCCCCGAGAGTCAGTAAGAGGAGGAGGTAGCGCACGATATCGGAATGTGACCGCGACGCGGGATCGCCGCAATCGCCGAGGGCGGTCAGGTCAGGCTGAAGCGGAGCAGGTAGTAGCAGATCCCGCCGATCCCGGCTGCAATCGGAATCGTGAGCACCCAGGCCCACACGATGCGCCCGGCAAGTCCCCAGCGCACGGCGGAGAGTCGCCGAGCCATGCCCACCCCCACGATGGCTCCGGTAATGGTATGGGTCGTGCTTACCGGGATCCCCAAGGCCGACGCCAGGAAGACCGAGATCGCGCCACCCGTCTCCGCGCAGAATCCGTGGACCGGCTTCAGCCGTGTGATCCGCGACCCCATCGTATGCACGATCCGCCAGCCCCCG
>JAOUDR010000181.1 GCA_029859185.1 Gemmatimonadota bacterium | reverse complement strand
ACACGCATGACCGCGCACCCGTCGGCCCCGCCGCCCGTGGAACTCGGACCGCGCTGCCGCGCCGTGCTGCTCATTGCCGCGGCCGCCGATGACGACTGGATGCGCCTGGCCGACGCGCTCCACACGGCGCTGCCTGCCGGGTGGCACGTCGCTGTGGCCTCGCAGGATGGTCCGTCGACCATCGCCGACGCCGTGCGCGCCGTGGCGGCCCGCGGCACCGACGATCTCGTCGTTCTGCCGCTGGAGCCGGCATACAGCGCCATGTACACCGGCACGATCCTTCAGGATCTCTACGAGGCGCTCCGGCACGGGGGCGAGCACCTCAGCGTGGCGGTGCGTACCACCTGGTACGACGATGCCGGGTACGTCAACGCGCTGGCACGCTACCTGGCCGAACCGCAGGCTCCGCTGGCGCACCACCTGGGAGACGCGGATCTCCAGTTCGTCGCACCCACCCTGCTCGGCGCCGACGGCCGGTCCGACACGCGCTACGAGCAGCAGATACGCTGCACGGCGGAGCTGACGGTGGCCAGGCTCGGCTGGCCCGCGGACCGGTGGTCGCTCACGTTCGGGACCACCCCAGCCGTCGCGCCTGAGCCCCACGCGGTCTGCTGCCGACTTCCCCTCCCCACTGAACCGGGCACCGCGGGCGAACCGCTCGTGCACTGCCGTCCGCCACTGTGGTTCACTGACCCGTTCGTGAGCGCCCTGCGGAACATCGTCTTGCACGGGTCCCAACGGGCCACGGCCGCCGACCGCGCGTCGGCGCCGCTCCTCCTGGTACCGTGCGGCTCCGCTTCGCGCGACGAGTCCGCCGCCGAACTCGTGATGATCGGTGCCGCGGTTGCCAATGGCCTGGGATGCGGACGGGGAGCCGCGCAACGGGCGAGCGAGCCCGAGGCGCTGGCGCTGGCGAAAACCCGGACGCGCAAAGCCCTGCGCGCCTTCCTGGATTGGACGCGTGAGGAGACGCCCCTCCGCGACACCTTCGTCTGGAACACGTGCCAACGGATCGAACTCTACGGTTGGCTGCCCACCGACCTGGACGCGGCCGAACGGGCGTGTGTGATCGCTCGGACCCGGAGTACGCTGTTCGGTGCGGAGCCGCCAGCCGGCCTCCGCATCAATGTGCTGGCGGGTCGTGAGGCGCGGCACCATCTCCTGCGCACCGCGTGCGGACTCAACAGCGCGCTGCCGGGCGACCGTGACGTGGTGGCCCAGCTCCAGACCGCGTGCCGGATTGCGCAGTGCGCCCGAACGGCCGGCGTGCGGACAACCACGATCGTGAACGACGCCGCCACGCTGGCGCGGGCGGTCAACGCCGAGACCACCTGGGGGCGCTTCAGTACCGGGTACTGTGCCGCAGCCCTCGCGCGCATCTGCGAGGTGGACGGGGCTCGACCGGACCGATTCCACCATGTAGTCATCGGGGGCTCGACCACGTCACGCTCGATCCTCTCGACCCTGGCGGAGGAGCACGGCGTTCCCCGCCGACAGATGACGCTCGTGTACCGCGACCATCACGGCCAGATGCGACAGCTGCGGGCCGCTCTTGGCAGCGGTCGGCGCATTCGCGTGCACACGTACGGCGAAACATCGGTGCTGCACGCCATCGCGGATGCCGACTTCGTGTTCTTCGGCATCGACCAGGCCGAGCCGGTGCTCGATGCGGCTGCGCTCCTCGGACTGCGCGACTATCGCGCGCGGCCCTTGACGCTCGTGGACTTCAACAGCTCCGGGTCCATCGCCGGATCCGAGCAGCTCGGCCCGATCTCGCTGTGGAGTGCCAAGGAGCTCGACCAGGCCGTCGCCGCCCACGCCGCCGTCACCAGCTCGCGGTCCGGGTTCGCCGCTGCGGTCGCCGAGGCGGAGGCCCGGATCCTCCACAGCCTGCCGCCCGAACGCGCACCGTGTAACCCGGTGCCGGCCTCCAACGACGCCGGCCAGTGGAGCCCGCTCCGATGATGCCAGATGCCATGTGGGGCGCACCGCGCTCCGGGAGGTCGTGATGGTGATGCCCGTCAGTCGCTCCGGGGAAGTCGATGCACTGCTGCGGGACATGCTCGCACGGACCGCGGCCGAGGGAGTCGTCGATGCGGCAATGCACCCGCGGGACGCCGCCCGACCGGACGTCGGTCGCACCTCGGTCTACCTGGTGGGCGCCGGACCCGGAGACCCGGGATTGCTCACCGTGCGGGGTGTCGAGTGTCTCGAGTGCGCCGACGTCGTGCTGTACGACTATCTCGTGAACCCCGCCATCCTCGAGCACGCGCCGGCCACGGCTGAGTTGATTCCGCTCGGCCGGCGGATCACGGGCCGGGGGCTGTCGCCGGAGGCCATCGCCGACCGGATGATCGCCGAAGCCAAGTTGGGGAAGACCGTGGTCCGGCTGAAAGGCGGCGATCCCTCCATCTTCGGGCGCGGCGCCGACGAAGAGGGCGCGCTCCGGGCAGCCGGCGTGCCGTTTGAGATCGTCCCCGGCATCACGGCGGGCCTCGCCGTGGCCGCCTACTGCGAGATCCCGATCACACAACAGGACGACGCCTCCGCCGTCGCACTGGTCACCGGACGGGAGCGTGACGCGAAGACCGTCTCGCGGCTGGACTGGGGCGCGTTGGCGTCGTTTCCGGGCACCCTCGTCCTCTACATGGGCGTGACGCGCGCGGCGGAGTGGAGCCAGGAGCTCATCGCCCACGGGAAGTCGCCCGACACGCCCGTGGCGATCGTGCGCTGGTGCACGCGGGCCGAGCAGCAGCGGGTCCGGTGCACGCTGGGCAGCGCCGCCGCGGTCATTGCCGAGCATGGGATCCGCCC
The DNA here is from genome assembly GCA_029859185.1 of Gemmatimonadota bacterium. Taxonomy (GTDB): domain Bacteria; phylum Gemmatimonadota; class Gemmatimonadetes; order Gemmatimonadales; family GWC2-71-9; genus JAOTWJ01. The sequence goes on along the minus strand of JAOUDR010000181.1, from coordinate 3,437 downwards.
ACCGGCCGTGATCGTGGTGGGTGACGCCGTGCGCCGCGCACCCGAGCGCGCGTGGTTCGATGCCCGACCACTCTTCGGGGTGCGCGTGCTGGTCCCGGGATCAGCCGAGACGTCGCAGACCTTGCGGGCGCTCCTCACCCGACTGGGCGCCGACGCCATCATCCAGCCGGCCATCCGGACCACCGATCCCATCGATTGGGCACCGATCGACACCGCGGTGGATCATCTCGACCGCTACGACTGGCTCGTGTTCACGAACGCCACCGGTGTGGACTACTTCCTGCGTCGCCTGTTTGCCCGCGGGAAGGACGTCCGGCACCTGGCCGCGGTCCAGGTGGCGGCCATTGGTGCGGGCACGGCCGACCGTCTGTCCCGCTACCATGTCCGCCCTGAGTGCAATCCGGAGGAATACGAGCCGGGATCGCTGGCTCGCACGATGGTGGCCGATGGCCGTGGGGGTCGGGTGCTGCTCGTGCACGCCCCCCAAGGCGCCGAGTCGTTGGCACAGGCTCTGCGGGCCACCGGCGCCACGGTCGACCAGGTGGCGGCGTACGCCAGCGTCGATGTCGAGGATCCCGATCCGGACGTCGCGGCAGCGCTGGAGGCGGGTGAGATCGGGTGGATCGCCGTCACGAGCTCGTCGGCGGCCCGGGCGCTTGTCCGCCTGTATGGCGCGGGACTCCGTCACGCGCGGTTCGCCACGATCGGGCCACTGGCCTCCGGCACCCTCCGCGAGCTGGGCTACGCGCCTGCCGCCGAGGCGCGACCGCCGACGACGGCCGGACTCGCCGACGCCATCCTTCACGCGCACCTCGCGGACGACTGATCGCGGGCTGCAGAAAGGGCACCTACGCCTGGGTCGCACCGCCACCGAGCGCACGCCGAGTCACCTCGGAAACCGTGGTGTGTCGCAGCTCGCCACCCTCGTACACCTCGACGGCTCCCGTGTCGTCTCGCAGTCCTTCGCGCGCGGCCACGGCACCGGAACACCCGATGCGTCCAAGGGCCCATACGGCCATGCCCCGCACCTGCGGATCCGCGTGGTCGAGGGCAGCCACGATGCTGGGGACCACGTCGCCGACGTGCGCGGCGCCCGCGCTGCCGAGCCGCCCGATCGCCCAGAGGATACCGGGCCGGAAGTGGGCCAGGTCTTCCTCCGCGGTCTCGTGGAGGAGATGAATGACGATGGGGATGAAGTCCGCGAACAGGGTCGGCCGGAGCGCGACGATCTCCGCCATGGCTTCAGGCGCTCGCCAACAGATCCCGCCGGACTCCTCCTGGATCAGCCAGTGGAGGCGCCGCAGGTGCTCGCGGGCGGCCGCGGGATCGTCATCGGCAACCCTGGCGGTGGCTGCGCCCATGGCCTCGACGGCGCGCCATCCGATCGCGGGATCGCGATCGAACGTGAGGGCGGTCAACAGCCCCAGCGCGCGCCGCGTGCCGCGTGCCACCGTAGCGATCTCGTCAACGCGATGCGTTTCAAGCAGCGCGCGCAGTTCCTGTTTCAGCACCGGTCCTCTGAATTCCGCGTGGGCCGGGACCAGGTCACGATCCGGCACCGCACGAGGGTCACATTTCGTCCCAACCGGACAGCGCATCTCCATACCCGTCCTCATCTGGAAGCTCGCGGAGTCGTGAGCGTGACCGCAATCCCTCGGGAAGCACGGTGGAGTACCGGAGGGTCTTGAGATGAGCAGTGAACTGCAGAAGGTCTGGAAATCGGAGGACTACTGGGCAATCTGGTTCTCCATCATGCTCCTCGCCGGTGTGATCACGGGCACGATCCACGGCGTGCCCCGCCCCGGCACCTGGGTCACCGACCCCCGCACCGCCTTCGCGGGCAAGGTCGTGCCGATCGTGACGCTCGCGCTGGGACTAGGAGCCCTGCTGACCATCGGCATCTGGATCATGCGCGAGGCATGGCGGCGTTTCGTGCCGGGATACCTGGTCGTCTTCGCGCTCGCGGTACTCTCGTTCGTCGCGGCGGGCCAGCAATCGATCAGAGCCATGGGCCTGGAGTACGTGTTATGGGCGCTCGCCCTTGGCCTCATCGTGGCCAACACGGTGGGAACGCCGCAATGGCTTCTCGCGGGAGCCAAGTCGGAGTTGTTCATCAAGACAGGGCTCGTCCTGCTCGGTGCTGAGATTCTCTTCTCGGAAATCCTCCGCCTCGGGGCGCCCGGCCTGATCGTGGCATGGGGGGTGACGCCCACCGTCATCCTCTTCATGTGGTTCTTCGGCACCCGCTGGCTGCGGATGCCTTCGAAGCGCCTGACGATCATCATCGCGGCCGCGACGTCCGTCTGCGGTGTGTCGGCGGCCATCGCGACCGCCGCCGCCTGCCGGGCAAAGAAGCAGGAACTCACGCTGGTCGTGGGTATGACCATGATTTTCACGGTCCTGATGATGGTCGCCATGCCAGCGGCCGCGCGGCTCATCGGACTCGATGTCATGGTTGGAGGGGCGTGGCTGGGCGGCACGATCGACGCCACCGGGGCCGTGGTGGCGGCCGGGGCGATGCTCGGCGAGGAGGCCGAGAAGGTGGCCGCCATCATCAAGATGATCCAGAACATCCTGATCGGGGTCGTGGCCTTCTGCGTGGCGTTGTTCTGGGTCACGCGTGTCGATCGTGACCCGTCCGCGCCTCGGCCGAGTCTCATGGAAGTCTGGTATCGATTCCCCAAGTTCATCCTGGGCTTTGCGCTCGCGTCCCTCGTTTTCAGCTTCGTCCTCCTGCCGACGGTAGGCGACGTACGGGTCGGGGAGATCCTCAACGTGAGCAAGGTGTTCCGCGCCTGGCTGTTCTGCCTGGCCTTCGTTGCCATCGGGCTGGAATCCAATTTCAAGGAACTGGCACGCCAGTTGGTCGGTGGCAAGCCCATCATCCTCTACGTGGTCGGGCAGAGCTTCAACATCGTCCTGACCCTGCTCGCCGCCTGGCTCGTATTCGGTGGCGTCCTCTCCATCGGGGCACCGTGATGCGCGGCCATGTCTCCCGCTGGTTGCGCCTGGCGGCCGCCCTGGCTCTCGGGGCGCTCGTGATGGCGGCTGTCCACGCAATGACCGCCCGGGCAACCGGACCATTCGGGCGGGCATGGGCCCACAACGTCGAGCGGGAGATCAACGCGTCCGCACTCTTCTACACCGAGCTTGGCGATGTCCGGGAATTCACCGACCGGCGCCATGGTCGGTACGTGGGCCGCGGCGCGAATCCCTCGGCCGGGCACCTAGCACCCGAATCCGCGATGGCCGTGGAGTAGGGCACGCCACAGACGGGATGCAACACGGACCCCGTGCATCCCGTCAGCCGCCTAGTGCATCTCCCACTTGATGAACGGCTCCTTCACATCCACCATGGCATTCACGATCAACTCCACCAGTCCGCCATAGGTGATGCCGCTCTTCTCCAGGGCGCCGTAGTACTGCAGCATGTCGCG
>JAOUDR010000180.1 GCA_029859185.1 Gemmatimonadota bacterium | reverse complement strand
ATCCGGACTCGCGAGCAGCGAGTCGAGGCGGTGCGTGGCGGAGGCGAGGCTGGCGATGGCGCTCGCGGCGTCGCGCCCAAGTGGGCCACCGACGTCGGCCACCACGTTCAGCGCGCGCTGGGCGGCGACCAGCGTGGCCTGGATTTCGTCGGCGGTGCGTTGCGACAGGACCGCCCCGGCCCCGGTGAGTACTTCGCTGGCCTGGCCCGCCATCGAGCCGGCCAGTTCGGTGAGCGGCAGATCGCGCTGACCCTTCAGCATCTGGTCGTCGGCCAGATTCTCCGGGGCGCTGCCCGGAAAGTAGTCCACGAACATGGCGCCGAAGGCGTCGAGCGGCCGCACATAGACCTTGGCATCCACGCGCGGTCGCACGGACTGCGCGATGTCGAGCGAGACGACCACGTCTTCCACCCCGCGGAGCCTGATGCCCGACACGCGCCCCACCCGCACCCCCGAAATCTGCACGGGATCGCCGTCGACGAGCCCCGAGACGTTCTCGAGCTGCACGCCGAAGGTCATGCGGCGGCTCCCGAAGACCGACTTACCGGAGAGGAACGTGAGTCCGCCGATCATGACGGCCAGTGCGACGACCACCAGCAGGCCGACGGTCACTTCCTGTTTGTAGTGCAGATCCATAAGGTCCCCTACGCTTCCGGCAGCGCGCCGAAATCGCGCTCGATGAATTCACGGACGACTTCGTCGCGACTCTCGCGAAAATCCGTCGGCGTGCCGAACGCCCGGATTCTCCCTTCCTTGAGCAACGCCACCCGATCGGCCACGCGGAACGCGCCGCGGACGTCGTGCGTTACCACGACACTGGTGACCCCCAGGGTATCGCGCAACTTGACGACCAACTCGTCGATCACGTCGGCGTTGACCGGATCGAGCCCCGAGGTCGGCTCGTCATACAACAGGTATTCCGGCTCGCCCGCGATGGCGCGGGCAATGCCGACCCGCTTCCGCATGCCGCCCGACAGCTCGGCCGGAAACTTCCGGGCCGTGTCGGCCGGCAGGTTGACGAGCTCGAGACACTCCACGACCCGCGCGCTGCAGTACTTCGCATCCGACGAGCACTGCTGATCCGTGATCCCGAGTTTGATGTTCTCGGCCACGCTCATGCTGTCGAACAGCGCGCCGAACTGGAACACGTAGCCGATCCGCGAGCGCAGCGTCGCGAGCTGTTTCCGGCCAAGCTGCGGCACCGACTGCTCGTCCACATACACCTCGCCACGATCCGGGTGAATCAGGCCGTTGATGTGCTTGAGCAGCACACTCTTGCCCGTTCCCGACGGACCCAGCAGCGCGATCGTCTCGCCCTTGCTGACGTCGAAATCCACGCCGTCGAGGACGATGAGTTCCTCGAAGCGCTTGTAGACGCCGACGAGGCGGATCATGCCCCACCCACTACCGCCCAGCCCCGGGCGGTCAAGGCGGTCGGGGCGGACACGGCGGTCCAGGAGATTCCTATTGCGGGCGGGTTCCGGTATGACAGGCGGCGCGGACGGGGCACTCGGCGCAGCGGGGCTTCCGCGCGACGCAGACCCTGGCACCCAGATCCATCAGTGCCTGATTGAACTCCCACGCCACGCGAGGTGACCGCGGCAACAGACGCTCCGCCAGCTCCCACAGCCTTCGTTCCGCCGTTCCGCCGTTCCGCCGTTCCGCCGAGCTTCCGTTCCGCCGCTCCGCCGAGTTTCCCGCCCGTCGGCCCGCCGTGCGAAACACCCTCCCAAGCACCCGCGCCACGTTCGTATCCACGGCCGGCGCCCGGCGCTCGTAGGCGAACGTGGCGATGGCTCCGGCGGTGTAGCGACCCACGCCCGGCAACGTCTCCAGTTCCTCGGGGGCGGCCGGAATGGTGCCCGCGTGCTCCCGCACCACCGTACGCGCCAGCCGGTGCAGGTTCTCCGCGCGGCGGTAGTAGCCGAGTCCCTCCCACGCCTCGCGCACCGCGCGGGGCCGTGCCTTGGCAAGCGCCTCGAGCGTCGGAAACCGCCGCAGGAACCGTGGATAGTAGTCGAGCACCCGCGACACCTGGGTCTGCTGGAGCATGAACTCCGAGACCGCGATGCGGTACGGGTCGCGCGTGGCGCGCCACGGCAGATCCCGCCCGTTGGCGCGAAACCACTTGAGCAGCGCCCGCTTGAAGCGAAGAGCGTTGGCTGGGGCTGGGGACATGGGGACCAAGAGCTGAGGGGCAGCGGGGCAGCGGGGCAGCGGGGCAAAGCTGCCGTTCCTGCCGCTCCTGCCGTGGCTGGGCGGAGGCGCGGGGTGGTGGCTGCCGTGAGGCAGCGGGGAGCGGGGCGGCGTCACGCATTCGTCAACAACCACTGCGCGAGCAGCGCGTTCAGGAACAGGATCATCACCGAGGCGCTCACCACCGCGGCGGTGGTGGCACGGCCCACGCCTTCGGCGCCCTGCTTGGTCGTGAAGCCGACGTACGACGGCACCAGGGAGATGGCGAGCCCGAAGAACAGCGACTTGATCATCGAATACCACAGGTCCCACGGCCGGAAGAAGTAGCGGGCACCATAGATGAAATCGGCCGAGCTGATCTGCAGCGAGCTGATATGGGCGAAGAAGTAACCCGCCACGATGCCGATCAGGTCGGCGAAGATCACGAGCACGGGCAACATGAGAGTCCCGGCGATCACGCGCGGGATGATCAGGTGCGACATCGGCGAGCGGCCGAGGCTCTCGAGCGCATCGATCTGCTCGGTGACGCGCATGGTCCCGAGCTCCGCGGCGTAGCGGGCACCGATGCGGCCTGCCAGCAGCAGGGCGGTGAGCACCGGCGCCAGCTCGAGTACGATGCTGTTGACGATGAGCCCGCCCACGATGTACACGGGCAGGTTTGCCTGGAACTGGTAACTCGCCTGGAGCGCCGTGACCGCGCCGGCGAACGCCGCCGTGAGCAGCACGATGAACAGTGAGCCGTAGCCGATGTTCTGGGCCTGTTCGAAGGTCCGCGGCACCCAGATCCGCCACTCGTTGAGCGTGCGGACCATCTCGACGAAGAACGCGGCAAAGCGCCCGACGTGGCTCAGCGCGTGGAGGGTATAGCGCCCCACGATGCGCCGTGGATCCATCGCCGCCGCGTCCATCAACGGATCAGCCCAGCAGCCCGAGGTACGTGGAGACGACCACTAGCGTGAGGGTGACGGCCAGGAGCGCGACAAGGCGTGCCCGCATCCGCTCGCCGGCCCACGCGGCGCCGTCCACCGAGGCGGCGGCGGCACCGGTAAGTCGCTGGGCCGTGGGGAAAGCGACGAAGATCTCGAGCACCCCGGCCAGCAGCCCGAGTGCCTGCATGGCGGCCAACGCCGGCGCCCCGAGGTCGGCGCCGTACCCGGCGCTTGCCGCCATCATGGTGAGCGCGATTCCCGATGCGGTCGCGAGCATGGCCCCGGGCGCGATTACGAACGAGTAGATCCGTCCGAGCAGGAGCATCCGCGGCAACCGCATGGGAGTGTCCTGTTTCGCACCGGTAGCGAAGAGCAGTGCGACGACGCCCGCCCCGAGCCACAACGCAATCCCAAGAACGTGGAGAAAGCGGACGAGCGTCATCGGTCGAGCGGCCCTCCCGCCGGTTCGCGTTCAAACGGGCGGCGGTTCCGGTACCCTTCGTCGATCTCGTGCCAGTGACCAACGTCGGGCTCGCCCAACCGCCAGCACAACCACACGTCGCGCCCTTCCAGCTGCCCGCGAAAATCGACGAGGCCGTCGTCGAACCCCTTCAGGACGCAGCCGATCTGATCGAGCTCGGCGATGTATCCGTTGATGTGCTGGGCCACGGCGTCCACACGCTCGCGCAGCTCCACGGCAGCTTCCGATTCACCGTCCTCGGGTCGTTGGTTGGCCGCCGCCAGCTCGTACTTGGCAAGACACTCCTTCCAGCGTCCGTAGTCGTCCACGATATCCTGGACGATCCGCCGGACGAGCGGGAGCGTGCGATTGGCCTCATCTCGCGTGAAGTACTTCGGGTCCATCGTCGCGTTCCAGTTCGGGGTGCCGTGCAACGAACAGTAACAGGGACACGCGCGTCACGGCATGTCGCGCCTGGCCCCGCGCTCGGCGAGCACCTGTGCCGCCGTCCGGTATCCGTCCGCCTCGTATGCGCCGACGAGGTCGAGCCGGAACGTCGTCTCCGCGCGCACCGGGGGCTGCACGAGGATCAGCTCGGGGTCCGCGTTGACCGGCCGCGCCGCCCACCGACCCAGCATCTCCTCCGCGTAGGCCGCCATGAGGATGCGCTGTACCTGGCCGCTCTGCCGGACCAGTGGCGGGACGCGCGTCGTGCCGTCCGCGGGCAACTCCCGCCACGAAGGCCCCACGTCCACGGCAAACACCACGTCCGGCGCAAACCGGGCGGCCGTATCGAGCGGGAGGACGGCCCGGACTCCGCCGTCCACGTACCGCCGCCCGTCAATCTCGGCCGGCGGGTAGTACACCGGGAGCGCGCACGCCGCATACAGCGCATCGACCAACGGCACGTCGTCGCGACCGCCGGTTCCAAACAGCGCGAGTTCCCCGGTCTCCGTATCCACGGCGGTTATCGTCAGGGCGACCTCGAGGTCCGCGAAGCGGCGCGCGGGCACGAGCCGGGCTACGGCCCGCCGGAACGGCCCCGGTCGGAACAGCCCGCGGCTAAAATACCCGAGCAGCGCACTCGGCGCGGGTGCCGCGAGATCGCGGAGCCGGAGGTCGGAGAGCAGGCGTCGGGCCTCCTCGAGGCTACATCCCGCGGCCAGTACGGCCGCGATGATGGCGCCCATGGAGGTCCCCACGTAGTGGGCGGGAACGAGACCGGTCTCTCGGAGTGCCCGCACCGCGCCGAGGTGAGCCGCCGTCTTCGCGCCGCCGCCACTCAGCGCACAGACAACTTTCGTCACCGCTGCTTGCCTTCGCTCTCGCGCTCCTCGAGCCGCCGGGCCCGCCGGGCGCCGGCGGCCGCGTGCCGGCGACGATCCTCAGCGGTCTCGAGCACCAGCGGCCGGACCGGTTGGGGTTGGCCGTCCGGGCCGATCGCGACGAAGGTGACGTAGCAGCTGTTGGTGTGGCGCCGAACACCGGTGATGAGGTGTTCGGCCTCGATCCGCACGCCAACCTCCATGGACGTCCTGCCCACGTAGTTCACGCTCGCCCGCGCCACCACCAAGTCGCCGAGGTGGATCGGCTCGTGGAAGTCAACGCGGTCGACCGAGACCGTGACACAGGACTGTCGCGCATGTCGGATCGCCGCAACCGCCGCCACGCGATCGATCAGCGAGAGGATCGCGCCGCCGAATACATGGCCGAGGTTGTTGGCCATGTTGGGCATCATGAGCTCGGACATGGTGGCGCGGGATTCGGAGGGAGGAGCGGGAGGGGTGGCAGGGAGACGTGATCCCGCTTCCCCCTTCTGCCGCTTCTCCCCCGTCTGCCGCCTCTGCTTCACGCCCGCTTCCCGTAATCCACCGGCCGCAAATAACTCTCCCCGATAGCGCTGGACGAGAGCATCGCGACCGTGGGGAGTTGACGTTTCCAATGCGTGCCGTCGAGCCGGGACTGGACGAGCCGGACCTCCGCGGCGGCGAACCCACGCGCCACGATCTCTTCCGGCTCGAAGCCCGCGATCAGCGCTTCGAGGATCCGGTCGGCGCGCTCATAGCTGATACCCAGGTCGCCCTCGTCCGTCTGTCCTTGGACCAGGTCCGCGCTGGGTGCCTTGTCCACGACCTCCGCCGGGAGACCGAGGTGCCGGGCCAGCACCAGTACCTGGGTCTTGAACAGGTCACCCAGGGGATTGACGGGCGGCGCGTCGTCCCCATGCCACGTGTAGTAGCCGAGCAGTCGTTCGCTCTTGTTGCCGGTGCCCAACGGGAGCGCGCCGTACTTCGCCGAGAGATCGAACAGCGCGATCATGCGCACCCGCGCCATGACGTTGCCGCGTCGTGTGTCATCGGACCGATCGCGGTCGCCGTAGAAGCCGTCCACCGCCGCCGTGATGTCGATGGTCTCGAGCGCGATGCCAAGTTGTTTGGCGATGACCTCCGCGTGATCGAGACTGTCGGCGGCCGAGGTGCGGTACGGGAGCCGCACACCGGTCACTTTTTCCGGGCCGAGGGCCCGGGCCGCAAGCGCCGCGGTCACTGCACTGTCCACGCCGCCGGAGAGTGCAACGAGCGCCTTGGTGAACCCGCGCTGCTGCCGCACTTCTCCCTGGAGAAACGCAACGAGCCAGCGCTCCACGAGGGCAGGGTCGATGGCGAGACG
>JAOUDR010000179.1 GCA_029859185.1 Gemmatimonadota bacterium | reverse complement strand
CCGCGGTCCCGGATCCCGCTGCCGTCGAGGCCCTCGTCCGCAGTCGCCAGCCGCAGGCCGTGGTGTTCGATGACTGGCTCCGCATCGATGCGGCGGAGGTGGCGCGTGGCAAGGACTGCGGACGGCCCCGCGTGAAATGCACGACGGTGGAGGAGTTCCTGGCGGCGGCACGGGGCTGAGACCGACACGACGGGGACGGGCAAGAAGAGACGGACGAGAAGAGACGGACAGAGCAGAGACGGGCAGAACAGAGGCGGACAGAACAGAGACGGACAGAACAGAGACGGACGTGGCGACATCCTGTCCGTCCCCGTCCGTCTTCGTTCTGCCCGTCTTGGTTCTGCCCGTCTTCGTTCTGCCCGTCTTGGTTCTGCCCGTCTTCGTTCTGCCCGTCTCCGTCCTGTCCGCCCCCCTATCGTCCCATCTGCACTACGATCGAGTCGATCTGCCGCAGCATCTGCCCGCCCGGGACCGTGTGGTTGTTGGCGATGATCGAGAACACGAGCGGGCCGCCGCGGTCGCGCTCGATGTAGCCCGAGAGCGAATTCACGTGGCGAATGCTGCCGGTCTTGGCGACGACCCGACCCTCGAGTGCAGTCCCGACGAAGCGCGTGCGCAGCGAGCCGATCCTTCCCGACCGGGGCAGCGCGCGCAGGAATCCCTCGCGTTGGGGATGCGCCCACATGTAACGCAACAGCCGCGCGAATGCGCTGGGTGATACCAGATTCGAGGCCGAGAGCCCCGAGCCATCGCTGAGGCTGGATGCTGCCGAGTCGACGCCGACGGAGTCGATCAGAAACCGGCGCTCCACCGCGAGGCCCTCCGCCCACGAGCCCGCTGTCCCATAGCGGCGGCCGAGAGATTTGAGGAGCATCTCGGCAAACCAGTTCTGGCTCGTGTTCAGGATCGGGAAGATGAGATCCTCGCGGTTCCGCGACGGGAAGCGCACCAGCGGTGCGGCGTTCCGCGTCACGTGGTACGCCATGCTGTCGGTGGTCGATCGGGTCGGTCCGGCCACGCTCACGCCGCGGCGTGCCAGCGTCCCGCGGAGCGCGGCGGCGAAGTAGAGATTCGGATCGGGGAGTGCAAAGTGCTCGGTGCGCCCCCGACTGCTCGATGCGACGGTTCCCTCCGCCCAGAGATCGAGGGAACCGGGCTGGCGGAAGAAGTCGATCGTCGTGGCGGAGCCCGAGTCGGTCGTGCGGGTGCGGTTCTCCAGCCGAATCAGCCCGACGTCCGGTGTGTAGCTGATCCGGGCCGGAGCGTCCACGGCGACACCCGGTGCCCAGGTGATGTCGATGGCGTTGTCGTTGATGCCCAACCCTCCGACCGGCGATCCGTACCACCAGTTGACGTCGTAGGTGTCCCAGTCCGGGTGCAGGAACTGGGCATCGAACGCGCTGCCGTCACCCACGATCGCACCCGTCACGTGGCGGATGCCCGTGGCGTACACGCTGTCGGCGAGGGCCTCGAGCCGGGACCAGGCACGGTCGCATGCGCCGAGCGCGAGGGTGTCCGTCCCGTAGCACCGTTCGCTGAACGTCGGGTCGCCGCCACCGTACACGATCAGGTCACCGTGCAACGTCCCGCTGTCCACCGGTCCACCGGCGTAAATCCTGGTCTCGAGCCGGAAGTCGGGCGGGAGTAGGGCGCTGGCGGTTGCGGTGACGACGAGCTTGGTGTTGGATGCGGGAACGAACAAGCGGTCCGCATTGCGCGCGTACAGCACGCGACCCGCGCTGTCCGTCAGCACCACTCCCCAGCTGGCGCGGTCGAATGGCGGGGCATCGAGCAGCCGGTCGATGCGGGTCCGGCGCGACTGGCCGGCGACGGGTGGGGCCACGGTGAGACCCAGTAGCACGACCACGGAAGCACGGCGGAGCACGGCGACCTCGCAGGGGGTAGAATGTGTTGACCGCATGCGGCTAAGCCGCTTCATTAAAAGGAGTTATCACCCTCTAGTCAAATCGACCCGCCTTGACGGGTGCCGTCGCTCGGTGCGGTCGGGAGGAGCACCATCCGGATCTTGACGCGCGTGCTCGCCGTTGGCCTGTTGCTGTGCGGCGCAAGCGCACCGGCCTTCGCCCAGGATAGCCTGCTGCAGCGACCCCTCATACGGGGGCTCGCGTTCCGTGGCAACCGTGGGCTCGACGACTACACCCTCGCCGTTTCCATCGCGACGTCGAACTCCAGCTGGTGGGTGCGCACGGGGCTCGTGTCCTGGATCGGCCTGGGTCAACGACGGTATTTCGACGAACGTGAATTCCGCCGGGACGTCCTGCGGCTCAAGCTGTTGTATTCGCAGGCCGGGTACCCGGAGGCTCGCATCGACACAGTCGTGACGCGCACGCCATCCGCGGTGTCGCTCACCTTCCAGATCGACGAGGGTCCCCCGCTGGAGATCGTCGACCTGACGGTGACGGGAACCGAGGACATCGTACCGGCCGTCCAGCTCGAGCGACGGCTCCCCCTTCGGGTGGGAGAACCGTTCAACCGGCTGTTGCTCGGCGGCGCGAGCGACTCCATCCTCGTGGCGCTCCAGGACCGTGGGTACCCGTTCGCGGATGTGTTTCGGGCGTTCGAGGTAGACCAGGTGGCGCGGACGGCATCCGTCACGTTTGATGTGGTTCCCGGGGCCAAAGCGTGGCTCGGCGAGATCGAGGTCGTGGGCGCCCAACGAGTTCGGGAAGGAGCCATCAGACGGGCCCTCCCGGTGCGTACGGGTCAGCTCTACCGTCGCAAGGACCTACTTCGGGCGCAGCGGGAGTTGTACGCGCTGGGGGCGTTCGACTACGTGGACGTGCGGCTGGCGGACACCGTTCCGCCCCAGCCCGGGGATTCGGTGGTGAACCTGCGGTTGGCGGTGCGCGAGGGGCGGTTCCACCGGATTCGTGTGGCGCCGGGATACGGAACGGAGGACTGTTTCCGGCTCCTCGCCGGCTTCACCGCGTCACGGGTGCTCGGTGGGCTGCGGCGGCTCGATGCCACCGCGCGCCTTTCCAAGATTGGCACCGGAGCGCCGTTTGACTGGGGACTGCAGAACAACCTCTGCCGGGGACTGTCCCGGGAGACCGATCCTGACCGGTTGACCCTGAATTACAACCTCTCGGTCGGCTTGAGCGAGCCCGCGCTGTTTGGGCGCACGATCGGTGGCGCACTCTCGGTGTTTGCCGAGCGACGCAGCGAGGTCGAGGCGTACGTGCGCGAGGGGTTTGGGGGCGAGGTGAGTCTCACCGTCCGGACGCCGTGGGACATGCCGATCACGCTGTCGTACGCACTCGGGCGTGCGAGCACGAAGGCGTCACCGGCCAGCACCTGCTTCTACCTCAACGTTTGCCGTGAAGACGACATCACGGTGTACCAGGATCCGCGGCGCGAGGCCGTGCTGGGTCTCGTCGTACTGCGCAACCGCCAGAACTCGTTGCTCAACCCGTCCCGCGGCAGCTTCGCCAGCGCGGAGGTGCGGTGGTCCTCGGGGCTGATCGGCTCCGACTCGCTGGCGGCGTTCACCAAGGTGCAGGGACAATACGCGCAGCATCATCGGGTCGGCCGGCACGGCGTACTCTCGTGGCGGGTGGGCGCGGGGACGCTGCTCGACTTCGAGCGCGTCTCGATCGGGGGTGAGGAGCGCTTTTACGTGCCGCCGGAGCACCGCTTCTACGGCGGTGGGGCCAACAGCATCCGAGGATTCGGACAGAACGAGCTTGGGCCGGTCGTGCGGGTCATCGAGGCGGACAGCAGCGGGTCCGTGGTGGATACGCTGCCATCCGCGTCGGGCGGCACGGACCTGGTACTCGCGAACGTCGAATGGCGCAGTCCGTTGCCGGGCTTCGGTGGCCGGGTGCAATGGTCCGTGTTCCTCGATGTCGGGCAGGTGTTCGATCGCAAGGATGACGTGGCGCAGGATCCCGGCCTGCGCTTCACACCGGGCGTGGGCCTGCGCTTCATCACGGGCGTGGGTCCCATCCGGCTCGACGTGGGGTATAACGGCTATGCCCCGCGCGCGGGTCCGCTCTACGAAGCGCAGGGGGGGGATCTGGTGCTGGTGAACCCGTCGTTCGCTCCTCCGCGGTCCGGCTCGGTCCTGGATCGCCTGCGTCTCCATTTCTCCGTGGGACAAGCCTTCTGATGCGGCTCGGCGTGTTGCGGATCGTCGTCGTGCTGGTGTTGAGCGTCGGCACGCTGATCACCGGCTTCGCGGGCGCCGCCCTCGGGACGCGCGCGGGGCGCGCGGTCATCGTCAGCACGGCCGTCACGGCCGCGAACCGGGCGCTCCGGGGAACGGTGACGGTGGGCGAGACCGATGGGTCCCTGTTGGACGGACTGATCGCCCGGGATGTGACGCTGGTCGGTGACGATGACCGTCCCCTGCTCGCGATCGGACGGCTCCAGGTTCGCTACCGTCTGGCGGATTTCCTGTCCGGCCGGATCGTGCTCGGCGAGATCGAGCTGGACAGCGTGCGGGTGACGTTGGAGCAGCGGCCCGGCGAGCGGTTCAACTTCGAGCAGGTCCTCCGACTTGGCGAAGGGTCGGGGGGTGGGCGGGCCCCGCTGGTGGCGTTCCGGAACGCGCGCATCCGCGACCTTGGCGTGCAGATTCGGACGCCCCATTCCCGCGACTCGGCGGCGTTCGTCGAGCGGACGCTGGAGGTGGCGCGGGGCGAGCTCCCCTACGCCCGCATCAGCTCGCCGCTCGAGAGCGAGCGCGGCATCCGGCTCGAGTTCGCGACGCTGGACGCTGCGATTTCCGAGCCGGCGCTGACCGTGCGTGACGCGAACGGCTCCGTGGACATCCTCGGTGATACGATCGCGGTGGACTTCCGCAGCGTGCGCACGGCCGGAATCACCACGACGATGCGCGGCCGGTACTTGACGGTGCGTGGGGGTCTGAAGGTCGATCTCGAGCTTACCGCGCGGCAGTTCACTTCCGATGATCTCACGGACCTCTTTGGGTGGCTACCGCCGGGCGTGACGGGTTCCGGAGAAGTCAGCGTGCGATCCGATCCGGCGGATGTGCTCGTGGTGCGCGCTCGCAACCTCGATCTCCGCACCGCCAATGGCGGATCGGCACGCGGCGCCGTCGGCATGGACATTGGTCCCGGGGACGAGTGGACGGCGCGGGGCGTGGATCTGCGGACCGTGGACTTCGATCTGGCGTACCTCGAGGGGATTCTCGACACCATCCCGTTCGATGGTCGCGTGTCGGGTCGTACGCGCGCCGATGGCCCGCGCCAACGGGTGGCCATCCAGCTGGATTGGGTGTTCCATGATCGCCGGGCCGACTCCGCCGAGACGAGTCTGCGGGGAGCGGGCGGCATCGGGTTCGGTGTGCCGGGCGACATTGTCTTCCGGAACCTGCGGCTCGATTCGGCGCGCGTGGCGCTCGCCACGGTGCGCACGATCTCACCCACCGTGGCACTGCATGGTGATCTCGAAGGCCGGGGAACCCTCGAGGGTCCGTGGCAGAACGCGACGTTCACCGGCGACTTCGCCCACCGCCGGGACGGATTCGCGAACTCGTATGCGTCGGGGTGGATCCGGCTGGATGTGCGGCGGGACACCGTCGGGGCCTTCGGCAGCCTCCGGCTCGACTCGCTGCAGTGGGACGCGCTGCGGCCCGACTACCCGACCATCCCGTTCCTCGGCGCAATGGCCGGCACGATCTCGCTCGCCGGGTACTTCGATGCCCTCGATCTGCAGGGTGCCATGTCCGGTCCGCGGGGGACCTTCACTGGGGGAGGGACCTTCGTCGCCGTCCAGAGCCATCTCGGGGTCCGGGACCTGGACGCGCGGTTCGAGCGTCTCGAGGTCCTCGCGCTGGCCGAGCGGTTGCCGGGCACGGCGATCAACGGGCGGATGCGTGGCCGCTACGAGATCGACACGCTGCAGCCCCCGGTGGTCGATCTGCAGGTGGACCTCGATCGATCGGTCGTCGGTGGAACGCGCATCGACAGTGCGGCGGCGGCCGTCCGGATCGAGTCCGGCATGCTGGTCATGGACTCGCTGCATGTGGCCTTGCTTGGAGCCGCGCTCACGGGCGGGGGCGGCCTGGCGCTGACTGGTGCCGGGTCGGACTCGCTGGTGCTCGCGATGCATGCCGAAGCGGTCGCCGTGCTCCAACCACTGCTCGAGCGCATTGGCGGTGATGCGGTGGCGGCCGAGGACACGATCGGTGGGGCGGCGGATGGGCTGGTGCGCGTCTCGGGATCGATGGAGACCCCCACCGTGTCATGGGTGCTCGGCTCCGACGAACTGCGCGTGAACGGCACCGT
>JAOUDR010000178.1 GCA_029859185.1 Gemmatimonadota bacterium | reverse complement strand
CGAGGGGAGAGCAATGGCGGAGATGGTGCGATGTGACGTGGCGGATGGGATTGCGCAGCTCACGCTGCACAACCCGCCGGTGAACATCCTCACGCGAGCGGTGCTGGGGGAGGTCCGGACACACCTCACGGCGCTGGAGCGTGAGACGTCCCTGCGCGTCGTCGTGCTGCAGGCGGAGGGCAGACACTTCTCGGCGGGCGCCGACGTGGGCGAGCATCTCCCGCCGACGTTCGCGGACCTCATTCCCGAGTTCACCGCGACGATTCGCGCGCTGTGGGAGTTCCCGCTGCCGGTCATTGCCGCGGTGCGCGGTCGCTGCCTTGGGGGTGGGTTCGAGCTGGTGCAGCCCGCGGATGCGATCATCGCGGGCGCCGGAGCGCAGTTTGGCCAGCCCGAGATCCTCCTCGGGGTGCTGCCGCCGGCCGCCTGCGCGCTGCTGCCCCGCCTCTGCGGTCCCGCACGGGCCGCCACGATCGTGCTCGGCGGCGACAGCCTCACCGCGGACGAAGCCCGTGCCTGCGGGCTGGTGATGGACGTGGTGTCGGACGACCAGGTCGAGGCGGCGGCACTGGCCCTCGCAGCCCGATTCGCCCGGCACAGCGGCGCCGCGCTGCGGGCGACCAAGCGGGTACTGCGACAGGCTGCCGACCAGCCCGTCTCCGCCGGTCTCGCCACCGCAGAACGGATCTACGTGGAGGACCTGATGCAAACGCGGGACGCCGTCGAGGGCCTCGAAGCCTTCGTCGCCAAACGCCAACCTTCGTGGGTCCACGGATAGCCACGGATCAACCCCGATGAGCCTGGCGTCACGGATGACACGGAGTAGCGCGGACTGCCACGGACTGCCCTGGCCACGGACTGCGCTGGATGAGCATGGAAGTACCGGATTGATACGGCCACGGAACAGCGCGATGGAGACACCTGAGTGATCGCCGGAGAACGCCGATGACTGTCGAGGGAGCCTGATGATCGCACCCGTGACCTTCCCGGACTGGCAGGGGCGCGCGTTGGACGACGTGATCCTTGTTTGTCGCGAGCTGCTCGAGGACGACACCTACCCGACGGTCCGGCGGTGGCGTGAAGCCGGGGGAACCGTCGCCGGGCATTTTCAGGTGTATTTCCCCGAGGAAATCGTGCATGCGGCGGGGATGCTGCCGTTCAAGGTGCGCGGCGGTCCCGTGGAGCCCACGCAGGCCGACTCCCGGTTCGGTTCCTATCTCTGCTCGATCGTGAAGACGTCGCTGGAGCTGGTCCTGAGCAAGCGGATCGAGCTGGAGCTGTTCGTGACGCACCCCATCTGCGACGCGGCGCGGAACCTGGCGGCGGTCTGGGGCCGCAACTTCCCCTACCCCTGCCAGATCCTGTACCTCCCGCAGAACCCCAACTCCGGGCACAGCGCCACGTACCTGCGTGGCGAGTACGACCGGTTGCGCCGCACGGTCGAAGCGGTCGCGGGTCATGCGGTGACCGACGACGCCCTGCGGGTGTCGCTTGCGGTCTTCAACACGAATCGGGCGTTGCTCCGCGAGCTGTATGCCCTCAAGCGCGACACCCCGTGGCTCGTGGCGGCCGACGAGGCCTACGCCCTGATGGCGGTCGGCGGTCTGATCCCGCGCGAGGAACACAACGCGCTGCTCCAGACCGCCCTCCCGCTCCTGCTCCAGCGGGAGGTCCGCCGCCACGATCGTGTGCGGGTGGTCTTCGAGGGCGGCTTCTGTGAGCAACCACCCCTCGACCTGCTCCGGGCGATCGCCCGGTCGTGCTACGTGGTGGACGACGATCTGATGATCGGGCTCCGCTGGCTTCTGGAGGACGTACCCGTCAACGGCGACCCGCTCGGGAATCTGGCGGAAGCCTATCTCGAGGGATCCTCGTACAGTCCGGTCCAGCATGACCTCCGGAAGCCGAAGGAAACGATGCTGCTCGAGCGCATCCGGCGTGCGGATGCGCAGGCGGCGATCGTGACGGCCGCCAAGATGTGCGAGCCGGGACTGGAGGAGCAGGTGACGTACACGCATGCGCTCGAGGAAGCTGGCGTGCCGTTCTTCGTGAGCGAATTCGAGGAGAACATGTCGAGCTTCGAGTCGCTGGAGATCCAGCTCGAGACGTTCGTCGAGAACCTGTTGTTCGACTAGGGGGCACCGATGGCGATGGACACGGCCGACGAAACGATCGTGGGGCGCGGGAACGCCGACGGGGCGCGGCTGTTTCGCGAGTGGTTCGCCGGCCTCACGGCGGCGGCCGAGGCCGGCCGTGGCAGCGCCTATGTCTTCGTGATGGGCAGTCTCGCCGAGCTGCTCCGGACGTTCGACTTCCCGATCGTCTTCCCGGAGATCAACTCGCTCCAGACGGCCGTCCGGCGCGTGGCGCACGAGTACTTGAACGAGGCCGAGGACCACGGCTACTCGCCCGATATCTGCGGGTACGTCAAGGCCGACGTGGCGACGCAGCTGCGCGGTGGCGTCCTGCCGATGGGACGCATCCCCAAACCGTCCATCGCGGTCTACACCAACGCGTGCAACACCTACATCAAATGGGCGGAGATCTGGGAGCGGATGTACAAGGTCCCGGTCGTGACGCTCGACGTCCCCGGGAGCCGCGCGGCCGGTGGCCAGACCTGGCCGGGTGACCGGGACTTCGAGAACGACCGGGCGTACGTCCTGGCGCAGCTCAAGGAGCTCATCCCCGTCCTCGAGCGGGTGAGCGGCGTCCCGTTCGACATTGACCGCCTGCGCGAGGCCATGGGCCACGCGAACACCATGAACACGATGTGGAAGCGGGTGCTCGAGCTGAACGCGGCGCGGCCTTCCGTGTTCAATGCCCTCTCCGACGGCACCATCTTCCTCGGCGTGGCCAACGGCTTTCGGGGCGCGCCGGAAGGCGCGCAGTACTTCACGGACCTCGTCGAGGAGATGGAGTACAAGAGCGCGCACGGCATCGGCACCCTGACTGACGAGCGCTATCGGCTGCTGTTCATCGGCGTGCCGTGCTACCCGATCTTCCGGCGCTTCACCGAGATGTTCACGGAACTCGGCGGCACCTTCGTGGGATCGACCTACCTGCAGTTCGCCTCCGGCGGCGCCAACCTCGGCTTCACCTACGACCTGGATCGTCCGCTGGAGAGCCTCGCCGAGGGGTTGCTCATTGGGGTGCGCGACGCGATGGACAACATGTTCTTCCAGACCGACATCCTGGTGAAGATGGTGGACGACCTCGGTGCCGACGGGCTCGTGTATCACCCCATCAAGAGCTGCCGGACGGTGTCGACCGGGCTGGCGGACAACCGGCGCGCCCTGATGGCCGCGCGCGACATCCCGAGCCTGTTCATCGAGTCGGACATGATGGATCGGCGGGTGGTGTCGGAGGCGCAGCTCAAGAACCGGATCGACGCGTTTTTCGAAGGACTCGCGTCGCGTCGTGCCCAGGCGACGCTCCGCGACACCTAGGCAGCACTGAACGACCAGCCGCGGCCAGCTCGCGGCAGCACGGGAGGCGGTCATGGCATATGCGGCCGGCGTCGACGTAGGCTCGACGCAGACCAAGGCAGTCATCGTGGACGAGGGGCGTCGCATCGTTTCCCGCTCGCTCACGATGACCGGGGCGAACGTCATCCGGGCTGCCGAAGAGGCGTTCCAGGAAGCGCTCCGGAGCGGAGATCTCCGCGAGGAGGAGGTCGAGTACGTGGTCGGTACCGGCTACGGGCGCTACAAGGTCACCTTCGGCAACACCCAGGTGACCGAGATCAGCTGCCATGGCCGCGGCGCAGTGCACATGTTTCCTCAGACGCGAACCGTCGTCGACATGGGCGGCCAGGATACCAAGGCCATCCGGGTGGCACCGACGGGCGAGATCGTCGACTTCTGCATGAACGACAAGTGTGCCGCGGGCACCGGACGCTTCCTCGGGGCGGCCTCGAGCGCGCTCGACATTCCGCTCGATGAGCTGGGCCCGACGGCGCTCCGCGGCCAGCGCCCCGTCAAGATCAGTACCACCTGCACCGTGTTCGCGGAGTCCGAGGTCCTGTCCTGGCTCGGCAAAGGCAAGAAGATCGAAGACATTCTGCTCGGCGTGCACCAGTCCATTGCCGGCCGCTCCACCGGCCTGCTCCGCCGCGTGGGGCTCGAGGAGGAGATCACGTTCACGGGCGGGGTGGCCAAGAACGTCGCGATGATCGAGACCCTGCAGCACAGCCTCGGGCTCAAGGTCAACGTGAGCGACGACTCGCACTACATGGGCGCCCTGGGGGCCGCCTTGTTTGCGCTGGACCACATTCTCACGGCCCGGCACCCGGCGAAGACGGGATGAGTGCGGCGTGCAGCATGCAGATTGCAGAATGACCGACCGAGTTTGGCCAGGAGCGGCGCAGCAACGGGAGGCTCGCACGTGACGACCTATACCGCCGGCATCGATGTCGGCTCGACCTACACGAAGGCGGTCGTCCTCGACGACGACCTCGAGATGGTGGGGCGCGCGATGCGGCCCACGGGATTCAAGCTGACCCAGATTGCGGGGGAAACGCTTGCCGCGGCGCTGGAGGCGGCAGGACTTCCGCGGGACGCGGTGCGCTATACCGTGGCGACGGGCTTTGGCCGACACCAGGTGGAACTGAGCGACGTCCAGGTGACGGACCTCACCGCCGCCGCCCGCGGAGCAACCCACCTGTTCCCCGGCACGCGCACGATCCTGGACGTCGGCGGCCAGACCATGAAGGCCAGCCGACTCGGGGTGGGGGCCAAGGTGAAATCGTTCCGGCTGAACGACAAGTGTGCCGCCGGTACGGGGGCGTTCCTCGAGAAGACGGCCCGCTACATGGGATTCTCCACGGAGGAGATCGGCCCCCTCGTCTCGACCTCCAAGGACCCCATCGCCATCTCCGGCGTCTGCGCGGTGTTTGCGGAGTCGGAGGTGATCAACCATCTCTCGCAGGGCGTCGCACCGGCGGACATCATGCACGGTGCCGTCGTCTCGTTGGTGGGGCGTTCGGTGCAGCTGCTCAGGCGGGTGGGGTTGGAGCCCGAGTTCACGCTGGTGGGCGGCATCCTGCGCTTCGAGCGGATGGCCGCGGTCGTCCGCGACCAATTGAAGTCCGACGTTAATGTGGCACCCGGCGATCTCGTACAGTTCACGGCCGCACTCGGCGCCGCGATCCTCGGCCAGCGACGCCTGCAACAGCTGGGCGACGCCGCGGTCGCATGACCTCCCCCTCCGACGATATCGTCCGGCGCCTGTCGGGCGTGGTCCAGGGCGAGGCCCACCGGATGCTGTCGGAGGCGCAACTGGCCCCGGACCCGGCCCGCGTGGCGGATGGGTGGGAGCGGCGGTTCATCACGGACGCGACCCGGCTGGACGAGGTGGTCGCCCTGTACCAGGGCGCCGGCTTCGAGGTCGCCGCCGACCCAATCCGTCGTGAGGACTTCCCGGACGGCTGCGACGACTGCCAGTTACTGGCCCTCTTGCAGTTCCGGACCATCTACACGCGGCGCAGGGCCCCGACCGGGGAGGATTGAGCCCCGCCGTCCGGGCACGCATCTTTGACGGAGCGGGAGCCGACGGAACCGCCAGCGAAGGGACGGACAACCATGCGTTGCAAGCGCTGCGGCCGCGATGCGGCTGCGACTGACAAGTTCTGTGCCGAATGTGGGATGTTCCTGCGCGATGCCTGGGTGGACCAGCGATTGCTCGTGCCGCTCCGCCTCGAGCTGGATGGCAAGCACCAGGAGGCCCGCCGCGAGCTCGAGCGCCTCGCGGAGATGGAACCCGATAATGCACTGGCCCAGCACATGCTCGGGACGGTCTACTATCATCAGGGGACGCTGGACCTGGCCATCGAGCGCTACGAGCGGGCGCTGGAGCTGGCGCCCTCGTTCGTGGTCTGTGCCTACGACCTCGGGGTCGCGTACTACCACCGGGGCAACATGCCATCCGCGGTGCGTGCGTATCGCCGCTGCCTCGCGATCGATCCCCACTACAACGCCGCGCACTATCGGTTGGCCATTGCGCTGTTCCACGCCGGCGAGCTCGATCAGGCCATGGAGCATTTCGAGCAGTGCTCCACGCTCACGCCGGAGTACCTCATGGCCCGGTACCACGTTGGGGTGATCCACGAGCGGCGGGACGACATGGACGCCGCGGCTCGGGAATTCCGCGCCAGCATGAGCGAGGGCATTGGCGAGGTCAGCAGCGTCTATCATCTGGCGATGATCCACCGGCGCCGGGGGGACGAGCAGACCGCGACCGAGCTGCTCCAGCGGGCGCGCGACTTTGGCCGCGCCACCGTGGC
>JAOUDR010000177.1 GCA_029859185.1 Gemmatimonadota bacterium | reverse complement strand
GGCAGCGCGGCGGGCCGAGTGCTCACTCGCCTGGAGGGTGCCGTGAGCACATCATTGATACACGTTGCTGCTGGCCGAGAAGTCGCCCGCAGCAGACGCGCAAACCGTTAGTCGGCGCGAGGGCGTTCGATGCAACGTCTGTCTACCTTGTTGCTCGGTCTAGCGGTCGTGGGGTGCAGCCGGCTGCCATCGACGGGCCAGCCGGGACCGACTGATGCGGAGATACAGGTTGCCGCACTGGCACTCTCAGATTTCGTTGGTGCGCCGGACTCCGTTGCACACTTCGCCTTCATCGGACCCTCCAGGCGCGGACTGCACAATTCCCCGACTCCGAGACTTGGACGGCGGCCATCGATGGATTTGGCCTCGAACGGACTCGCTATCCGACTCTCGTCGCCAGCTACTGGCGGGCGAACCGGCTTGTCCGGCCGCTAGACGAAGCGCCGCACGTGCCAGGCTGGCGAGTGCAGCTGACTGATATCCCAACCGAGCAGTCGCCGGACACCGAAACCGTTCATTACCTGTCACGCGTCGGCTTTACTCCGAACGGTGATAGCGCGATTGTGGCCGTGGACGCGCTCTGTGGGCCGTTGTGCGGCCGGGGCGTGCTCGTTCTGTATGTCCGAACCCAAGACGGCTGGCGGCGCGTGTCAACGCTGCAAATATTACTGATATGACCCCGCGCCGTCTCACAAGCGCATGGACCAGCCGAGCGCGTACGTCTTTCAAAGGAAGCGGACTATTGATGTCCCCGGCGTTGATACGAGCACGTTCACCCATACGCGCGCCCCGCGAGCCTCCTCGCTCGCAGGCCATGCGCTGACCGTTAGCCGGGCACTGAACCCTCGGGGATTCGAGAATGAATTGTGAGACGGCAAAAGGGCGAAGCCCGTATGACAAGCGGCAGATCCGGGCAGGGCCAGGTACGTCAGTGAGGCGCACACGTCGTCCTGCCTTCGTGTGCGCGGCTGCGGTGTTGATGGTCGTCTTGCTGGTGGGCTGCGCGGCCGGAACGAGTCAGATTCGGCAACACGCCCACCATGCCTTGGGCACGGTGGACTTTCCCATCACCAGCTCCGAACAAGCCCAAGCGGAGTTCAATCGGGCGGTCGCCCTCCTGCATCACATGACCTACCCACAAGCACGCGAGGCGTTCCAGCAGGTCGCAACGACCGATCCCCGGTGCGCCATGGCTCATTGGGGCATCGCGATGACTCTCTTTCAGCCACTCTGGCCGACGCGGCCTGGACCGGAAGCGCTCCAGCGGGGGTGGGAGGAGGTGCAAACGGCCAAGTCCCTGCAGCCGCCAACTGAGCGGGAACGGCTCTTCGTGGCTGCGGCCGAGGCGTTCTTCCTCGAACCGGCGGCGTCAGACTATTGGATCCGCATTCGCCGGTGGGAACAGGCGATGGAAAGGGTTTATGCCTCCTTCCCGGATGACCCCGAGGCGGCCGCATTCTACGCTCTGGCGCATTTGGCCACGGCCCCTTCAGATACCATTTCGCGAGCGCATTCCGACCGGGCGGCGGGAATCCTCCACAGCGTGTACGAGCGCAATCCGGACCACCCGGGCGCCATGCATTATCTCGTCCACGCCAACGATATGCCGGGGCGCGAACGGGAGTCGTTGGAGATCACGCGCAAGTACGAGGCGGTCGCCCCGGACAATCCCCACGCGCTCCATATGCCGACCCACATCTATACCCGCCTTGGAGATTGGAACGGTGTGATTCGAGGCAACCTGCGGGCGGCGGAGGCGGCCTTGAAGTACCCCGCTGGGGACCATGGAGAATTCGTCTGGGACGAGTTCCCCCACGCGATCGAATATCTCATCTATGCGTATCTCCAGAAAGGCATGGACGGGGAGGCCGCCGTGCAGTTGAAGCGGCTGCACGCAACGGCCCGATTGGAGCCCACGTTCAAGACGGCCTTCCACACCGCGTCTATACAAGCCCGCTACGCGCTGGAGCGGCGCGCCTGGAACGAGGCTGTAGTGCTCGTTCCCCGCGAGTCCGCGACCTTCGACTGGGACCGTTTCGCCTGGCCGGAAGCCATCGCGTGGTTCGCGCACGGCCTAGGCGCGGCGCACCTGGGAAAACTCACCGAGGCGAGAGCAGCCGGCGACCGTCTGGAGGAACTCGAAGGCGCGACCCGCAAGGCCGGAGAGGACCTGTTTGCTCGGAACATCCAAGTGCTCCGCCTCGAGCTGAACGGCTGGCTCGCCCACGTGGAACGGCACGAGGGGTCCAGCGTTGCGCTGATCCGAGAGGCTGCCGAGCTTGAGGCCTCGACGCCAAAGCCCGCCGTGACGCCGGGACCCACTCTCCCGGCCCACGAGCTCTTGGGAGACCTGCTTATCGAGCAAACGCAGCCGGCGGAAGCACTCGCTGCGTACAAGCGCTCCATGGAACTCTATCCGAGGCGTTTCAATGGCCTGTTGGGTGCCGCTCGGGCGGCACAGGCGCTCGGAGACGAATCCCTAGCGCGCACCTTCTATCAAGAGCTTCTCAACGTTGCTGATGGCGGGACGCGACAGCCCGCCCTGAAGGAGGCACAGGACTATGTGGTTTCGCGCCGATGATTACGCCATAGGACCGCTTTCTCAGCCTGGTGCCGCCTAACAACAGCATCCAGTGGACAGCGCTACGCGCTGCAGGTGATGCCGGGCGGTAGGCCTCACCTCATCACACGCCAGTACCTTGCAGGGTCGCCGTCCAGGTGAGGCCTAAGGCGGGCTTGCTGCTGTCGGACTGCGCGCCTGGCGTCGCGCTCACTCGCGTGGCAGGTTCCTGGCTCACGTCGTTGACACACGTTGCTGCTGGAGAGATAGTGACGCTGCCAAGGAAGTTGTGTTGCATTCCCTTGAGCGGACTCCCACCACTTGTCGCGGTGGCGGCGAGTAGCGAGTCGCCCGCAGCACAATTGCACGTCGTTAGGCAGCCTGCCGTAGAGCAACACACACGTCGGCACCAGCATGATTAAGATCGGCCGTGTTTGCAAAATCCTGCGGTATCCAGTCAAGTCGATGGCCGGGACTACGACGGATTCTGCGTATCTTGGGTGGCACGGGCTGGCCGGCGATCGCCGGTTCGCCTTCCGGCGCGTGGGAACGGACAACGGCTTCCCGTGGCTCTCCGCGAGCCGTTTCTCCGAGCTACTCCTCTACCATCCCATTGGCCTCGACGAGAGCACCGGCGAGCCCCTTCCGACCCATGTGCGTACACCGACTGGATCGGAACTTGCGCTGGGAAGCGCGGAGCTGAATGCCCACGTCTCCGCGCAATCCGGGCAGGGCGTCGAACTGATGATGCTCAAGCACGGGATCTTTGATGAGGCAGCAGTCTCAGTGATCAGCCTGGCGACGATCGCAGGTATCGGTCGCGAGGCCGGACTCAACCTCGATCACCGACGCTTTCGAGCCAACCTCGTGGTAGAGACCGAGCTGGACGAACCGTTTCTAGAGGATGGATGGGTCGGGGGCACGTTGGTCTTCGGTGAAGGCGATACGCGGGCGGTCGTGAGTGTGACACTGCGCGATCTGCGCTGCGTGATCATCAATCTCGATCCAGAGACGAGTGAACGGAGCGCAAGCGTCATGAAGACGGTTGTGCGTCTCAATGAGAACACCGCTGGCGTTTACGCCACGGTGGTGCGAACCGGTACGATTCGTGTTGGCGATCGAGTGAGTCTTGCGTCGGAGTCACCTACTCTCGGGTGAAGTGGCTTCTTCCGTGAGCGCCCAGCAGCCTACTATCGCCCTGGCGTTGCGCTCACTCGCGTAGCAGGTTGCCGGATAACGTCGCGACACACGTTGCTGCGGGAGGGATGACGCCCGCGGCAGAAGCCCAAGGGCGTCAAGCGGCGAAGGAGTATGACCATGCGACAAGTCATCGTTCTTACATTTGTTACCCTCGACGGGGTCATGCAAGCGCCGGGCGGACCGCAGGAGGATACTGACGGCGGCTTCAAGTATGGCGGCTGGGTTGTGCCGCATTTCGACGAGCGGGGTGGAGCCATCATGCATGAACAGATGATTACACCGCGCGATCTGTTGCTCGGACGAAAGACCTACGAGATATTCGCGTCACACTGGCCGACACACGAAAGCGAGTGGCCGGGCATCAATTCTGCGACAAAGTATGTTGTTTCGCGCACTCGGACAGATTCGCTTTGGGACAACACCGTCTTTGTCAAGGACAACGTCGTGGAAGGAATACAGAGACTGAAGCAGCAAGACGGCCCAGATCTTCATGTGTACGGTAGCAGCCAGCTTCTCCAGACGCTGTTCAAGCACGACTTGGTGGATGGGCTGTGGCTCAAGGTGTTTCCCATTACTCTCGGCACGGGCAAGCGCCTTTTCGGCGGAGGCACGATTCCGGCAGCGCTCAAGCTCACGCACTCGGAGGCAACGCCTAGTGGGGTCATGGTCGCCAGCTACGAGCGTGCAGGGGACGTGCAGACGGGATCTTTCGAAGCGTGAGCTCTAATTGGATTGGACCGTGCAGCGAAGGGCCATTCCGCCTGACAACGGGTTACACCCGACGTTGCGCCGCTACGCTTCGCGGCCTGGTCCTTGGGCACGGCGTGCGGTACCTCTGGGAGTTCTGGTATCTCACGGTGTACTACGTCATTCCCTGGCTCCTCGCGCCAGGCATGACTCGGGTGGTCGACCGAGGTGCGCGCAGTCACTAGCGAAGGCACCCCAAATCGGCCTTCATCAGCAAATACACGGACTGAGGCGACCCACGAGGCGGCCGAGGCCACCACGGCTCGGGCGGAGCGCTTCTTCATACAACCCTCAGAGAATCCTGAACCGGCGAACCCCAGACTTCTCGACGACACCGAACCTGGAGTTCCGCTGGCCCCGACGACGTCCACCACCGGCGTGGTGTTCGACATTCGCCGGTGCTCCATCCATGATGGACCGGGCATCCGCACCACGGTCTTCCTGAAAGGCTGCCCGTTGCGCTGCTCGTGGTGTCACAACCCGGAGGGTCTCTCGGCCGCCCCGGAAGTGGTGTGGCGGGCAGAGCGCTGCACGCGCTGCGGGTCGTGCATCGCCGCCTGTCCCGAGGACGCGCTCCACTGGGCCGACGACGCGCCCGCACCCGTACTGGACGAATCCCGCTGCTCGCTGTGTGGCGCGTGTGGCGACGAATGCTACGCCGAGGCGCGGGAGCAGATGGGGCAGACGATGGATGCCGCGGCGGTGCTCGACACCGTGGAGCGAGATCGCGCGTTCTACGAGGAGTCGGGTGGTGGGGTCACGTTCTCGGGCGGCGAGCCGCTTGCCCAACCGGAGTTCCTCGGCGAGCTGC
This sequence comes from Gemmatimonadota bacterium, assembly GCA_029859185.1. Taxonomy (GTDB): domain Bacteria; phylum Gemmatimonadota; class Gemmatimonadetes; order Gemmatimonadales; family GWC2-71-9; genus JAOTWJ01. The sequence continues at coordinate 974 of JAOUDR010000177.1, read as the reverse complement.
TCCGGGGGGCGCGGGCCCGCGACATCCACACGGCGCTCGACACGTCGGGCTACGCGCCGTGGGACGTGATGGACGGCCTCCGCGGTGACGTCGACCTGTTTCTGTACGATCTCAAGGCGCAACGGGCGAGCTCCGATGTTCCGCAAGATCCTCATGGCCCTCAGCACCGGCGCTGCCGCTGGAACTGGTTGTCGGGCTACTGAAATGCCCCCCACCCCAGGCCCCTCCAGCCATATCGCACCCTACCTGCAGCAGCTGACCGACGCCGGTCCTGACGCGTTCCTGGTCATCGAGGTCGCACCGCCAGACATGTTCCTGCAGGTGAAGTGGACCGCGGAGGGCTTCGAGCTCGACCATCCCCTCATCACGGCCGGACAGATTCGCCGTGAGGCACGGTTCCGTGAGCTCTGCAACAGCGGTGGTTATCCGCTGCGTGAGGTAGCCGCCGATGCGGGCGGCCAGTTCCTCGACTGCTACCTGCCAAGGGACATTCCGAGCGCGTCCGCAGCCATTCGGGACATGCTGCAGGATCTGTTCGCGGTCAGTGACAGCACTGGATTGATCTACAGCGGAGTTGGACTTGAGCCAGTTGCGCTCTAACGAGGGATTGCTGCAGTCGGGCCCGAGCTGGCCGTTGTTCTCACTCACTTGGAGAGTTCATAGGTGATGTCGTTTGACACACGTTGCCGCTGGCCGAGAATGGCCCGCTGCAGAATCCCGAACCGTTAGGCGAGCGACCCAGCTTCGACTATATTGCAGGTTGACTAAGAGGCCCCCCATGACCAAGGTCGAGAAGCTTGAACGCGAGATCCGGAACTTGTCAGCGAAGGAGCTGGCGAGCTTCCGCGCGTGGTTTGCGAAGTTCGACGCCGTCGCGTGGGATCGCCAACTCGACGCCGACGCGGAGGCTGGGAAGCTCGACCAGATGGCCGACGCCGCCCTCGCCGACCACGCCGCGGGCCGGTCGCACAGGT
>JAOUDR010000176.1 GCA_029859185.1 Gemmatimonadota bacterium | reverse complement strand
GACATCACGACAACCGGCGCCGCGCCGAACCCGTCTTGGTTGGCGGCGAGCTCCGGTTGCACGATCGGCGCGTCGTTGCACGCGACGACCAAGAGTGCAACGAAGGGGACCACGAGGAACTTGCGCATGGTTACCTCCAGAGTGACAGCAGCGTCAGGATACGAAGACGCGTGGCAGCATTAGCCGTGCCCTACACCCGTCATAAGCTGAAGACCGAAAACAGCCTCCGATAGTACTGTGGGACGCTCGCAGCAGGGTTCACCGAGCATGGCAGTCCGGATTCACGCGAGAAAGGGCGCCAACGGGGTGGTTGACAATGTGTACTAAGTAGTACATACTACACATGTGTCGAGAGCGTTCGGGGACTATGTCCGGAAGCGCCGCGAGGCGCTGCGCGAGGAAGACGACGCGTTCTCCGTCCGGCAGGTAGCTCAGCGGATCGGGGTCGAGCCGTCATTCCTTAGTAAGGTCGAGCGGGGCGAGACCGCCCCGCCGTCCGAGGCCAAGATCGTCGCTCTGGCGGAGGAACTGAATGAGGATCCCGACGTCCTGCTCGCTCTGGCGGGCAAAGTCTCGTCGGATCTCCAGGAGGCCATCCGGAAGCGACCCGAGCTGTTCGCAACGCTCATTCGGGAGATGAAAGGCATGCCGGATCACGCCGTCCTGCGGCTCGTGCGCGAGGTCAGGGACGGCAAGTGGTAAGCCACAGGAGGAGCACCATGATCGAACTGAAGCAGGATCGACTCATCTTCCGGTTCCCGGAGGTCCACGACGAGGCTCGCGTGTCGATCGAGTTTCAACGCACGCTTCGCATCCCGGACGACGACCGCGAGTATCCGCTGCCACCGGGGCTCGGCCGGTTCCCGCTCCGGCACGTGGACGATTTCGTCGCCAACGTGCCGGGTTCGTGGATCGAGCACGGCGGCGTGATGCTGCCGATGTACCAGTCGGAGGCGCTCTGGGTGAACTTCAGCGGCGGCTACCCATGCGCGGTGAAGGTCGCCACCGGCAAGATCGACGCTGTCACCGGCAAGACGCTGCGGCCGGGCCTGGGACGACGCCCGCAGAACTACGTTGCCATCCCCGAGCAGCCGTGGCTCGATGGCTACTGCGTGGAGCAGGGCGTGATCCGTCAGTTCGTCGCCATGCCGCTCGGGGCGGGCTACACCGCCGAAGAGCAGATCACGGGCGAAGCCGAGCACGGTGGGCTGCAGGTGCTCGTGTACCCGATGAAGGCCGAGGCCTATGAACGGCTGAGGTCACAGCCGATGGAGTTCGGCCGGTCGATTTTCGCGGGTGAGATGCTGTGCCGCAGTGCCACGTTCGAGGGAATGGGACTCGCGCCCGGCGGGCGGATGCGGCAGCAGATCTTCGACGATCCGCACGACCTCGAGGACTGGGATCAAGCGCACGTCAGTCGCTGCTTCGTGCACCTCGCCAACTCGCTCGTGTGGCGGCAGATCACCGACGAGCACCCGCCCACGGTGCCGCCGACGGCCAGGGAGTACGCCAACGCGGGTTTGCCGTGGTTCGAGTACTACGACGACCACCTGAGTGCGGTGCGGGGTTCGGGCATTCTCGACAAGCTCAAGAGCGTCGTGCAGCTGGGGAGCGAGAAGGGTGACGTCCCGGTGCCGGAGAACGCGTCCGTGCAGGGGATGCCGATCGTCGAACTGCGCAAGGGGCTGCGAAAGGGGCAGGTCCGCGAGGGGCGTTTCTGATCGTGCACTCCGGCCCGCCAGCGGGCGCTGCGCCGGCACTCCTCGGTTGCGTCACACGCGCGACCGAGGAGTCGGCGCGATGCGACCCGCCGTAGCGGCCGCTACTGCCCCGCGCGGGCGGCGTCCACGATCGCCTTGACTTCGCCCAGCAGCTGCGGGCCGCTGTACGGAATCCCGTCCTTGATGACCCACTCGACCCCGTTCGTCTGGACGGCCTCGCCGTCGCGCAGTGCCGTGGTGCCGCCCGCGTAGAGCACCTTGAGGTCCTCGAGCGGGTTGCCGTCCACCACGATCACGTCCGCGAGCCAGCCGGCCCGCAGCCGGCCGAGCTGCGTTTCCTGGCCGAGGATCTTGGCCCCGTTCCCGGTGCAGTGCTCGATGATCTTGAGCGGGAGGAACCCGGCTTCGGCATGCAGTTCCATCTCGCGGATCAGTCCATAGCCGTACATCTGGTAGATGAACCCGGCGTCGTCCCCACACCCGATGACGCCGCCTTTCCGCTCGAACTCCCGCAGCGCCGCCATCCAGATGCGGTAGTTCTCCTTCCAGTACACCTCGTCGGTCGTGCTCCACCCAATGAAATACGATCCGTGGTTGGCCGGATCAGGTCGGAAATACCACTCGAGCGACGGATGGAGATAGTCCTTGAACCACGGCTGGTTCTGTGCGCGCTGGAGATCGCGACTCGCCTCGTAGATGTCCATGGTCGGCACCCACGCGACGTTCGCCCGCACCATCGCGGTGAGCACGGAGTCGAGCCGTGCAGGATCGGCCTCGCGCCACAGGCGTCCGGCCCAGCGGAAGCGATCGGTCTCATTCAGGTAGTTGTAGTCGCTCGGGAAATGCTGCCGCAGATCGAGGATCGCGGCGTCCGGGATGCCGTACCAATGCTCGATGCTCGTGGCCCCGAACGCGATGTCATCCCACGCGTTCGTTTCCTCGACGCCCACGTGATGGGCCACGCGCAGGCTCAGCTTGTGCGCCTCGTCCAGCGCCGCCTCCATGACGTCGCGCTCGACGCCGGTGAACTTCACGCCGTCAGCACCGATCTCCTTGAAATGCCGAATTCGGGCGCGGGCCTCGGCGGCGTTCCTGGGGGTGGGGCGCTGGTTCAGCATCGGATACGCAAACAGCCGCGGGGCGACGATCGTGCCGGCCGCGCTCTCGTTCCGGAGCCGGACGATGCCGGTGTCGGACTCGGGACCCACTTCGCGCACGGACGTGATTCCGTTCGCGAGCCAGAGCTTGAGGACGTAATCGTAGCCCCCCAGCGAGCGGCCGGACCGATTGCTCTGCAGGTGGGCGTGCGCGTTGATCAGACCGGGGAGGACGTACTTCCCGGTCGCGTCAATCTGGACATCCCCGTCCGGACGGCGGGCACCACCGCGGCGCAGGGCGACGGGGTCGAGCTGCATCAACTCCACGATCCGGTTGCCTTCGATCACGATATCGAACGGCCCACGTGCCGGGGTGCCGTTGCCGTCCACGACGGTGGCGTTCCGGATGACGAGGCGCTGGGGGCGCACGCCGTGCTGGATCCCCTGGGTCTGGGCGGTGACCGGGGTAGGCACGGCGAGCGCCGCGCAGAAGGCGAGAATGCAAGAACGCATGAATGGACTCCGAAAACTGGGCGCCGAATGGTACCGCGGGCGTGCCGGTCACGCCATGACCGATGGCGCCGCTGCCGCGGTCCCGCAAGGCAGTCACGGTCCCCCTCGCGCCACCCGGGCACCCAAAACGTAGCTTCAATGGGGGGAGGAGGATGCGAACCATGATGGTGCGGCTGAGAGGCACGATCGGTGCCCTCGTTCTGCTCGCGGCCTGTGGCGGCGGGGACCAGGCGCCGGGGCCGATCCCGCAGGTAGCCGGCGTCTACACGGGTCTGTGGAGCCTCGCGGTCGAGAACGACCGAGTGTCCTGCCCCGCGGCGCTCACCATCCGCGACCAGACGGACAGCGTCTTCGCGACCACCTTCGAGGTGCTCCGGCGCGACGCCCCCGGCCTGGGCTGCGTCGACATCATCCAGGATGGTGCCGGAATCGCGCGCGCCACCCGGACCGTGACCGCGCTGGCAGAGCTGGTCGAGCCCGTGACCTGCACTCTGAAGGAACCCAACCGCGGCCTCTCCGGTCCGGTAGCGGGTGACAGCATCGTTCTCGCCGGTCGCTACACCTACGAGTGCGCGCAGGACTACACGTGGACGTTCCGCTTCGCCGGTCGCACTACGGCCGGCCCGCTTCCGTCGTATCCTGATGTGCGCGGGACCTTTGGCGGGACTTGGACAACCGTGGCGGCGGGCATGCAGGTCACCTGTCCGGTCGCAGTCGCCCTCGCCACCCAAGCGCGCGATCAGGTGGCCGGATCGTACACGCTGGGCCAGGCCGGAACATGCGCCGCCCAGCCTGCAGCAGTCCTGTCGGGCGTCGTCACGATCGATGGTGTGCTGACCGTGTCGGGCACGCCGCCCGTGCCCGCCGGCTGCACCGTCCAACAGGGGCTGGCGCTTTCCGGGGACGCGACCGGAGGGGCGCTCGATCTCGCCGGCGCCTACGCCCTCGTGTGTGCGGGTAGTCTACGCGAGATCGGCGTCCTGCTCTCGGCGACGCGCACCTAGCGGCACCACCGATCGGCGGGCCTCGGACCGGTCGGTGCAACCCTTTGCCCCACGTGGCGCACTCATGGATGTGACCAGCATGCCCGCGGCCATCGAGCAGAGCGATCGGGACCTGGCCGATCAGGTCCGGCTGGCCGGTGAGGAGCAGGCGTTCCGCGTCCTGTACCGCCGCCACACGCCGGCATTGTACCGCTTCGCGCTCCGGCTGTTGGGAGGCGACGAGTTGGAGGCCGATGATGTCGTGCAGGAGACCTGGATCAAGGCCCTCGAGAAACTGCCGGGGTTCCGGTGGGATGCGAGCCTCCGCACGTGGCTCACGGGGATCGCGTTGAACACCTGCCGCAGCCTCCTGCGTCGGCGCGATCGGCACTGGCTGGAGGTGACCGACGAACGAGCGCCGACGGTGCCGGGCCTGCCGGTCGGCGAGCGTCTCGACCTCGAGGCTGGATTGGCGCGGCTCCCGGCCGGCTACCGCACGGTGGTGGTCTTGCACGACGTCGAGGGATACACGCACGAGGAGATCGCGGCGCAACTCCAGATCGCGGTCAACACCTCGAAGAGCCAGCTGTCCCGAGCCCGGCGCGCGCTGCGCCGTCTGCTGACGGCGGGTGACGCCCAGGCTGAAGGAGTTGACGCATGAACGACGACCAGGAATTCGAGCTCACGCCGGACGAGCGCGCGGCGTTCGCACGGCTGCCACGCGAGCAGGCGCCGGGGCGCATGCTCGAAGAGCGGACCGTGCACGCGCTCCGCGCTCAAGGGCTGTTGGGCCGTGGACGACAGACCTCACCGCCGGTCTGGCGGACGTGGCCCACCGCTGCGGCTGCGGCCGTCGCGCTGTTCGTGAGTGGCATTGCCGTGGGGCAGTGGATTGGCAGCCGGACCGTCGCCGAGTCCATGACGGCCGTGCGTGACCGGTCGGCACTCGAGGCGGCGGCCGCCGTGCAGCGGGCCGGGTCGGCCTATGTCACGGCACTTGCCGCATTGGCGGAGTTCGCCGATTCGACGACGAATCCAGGGTTCGTCCAGGGTCGGGAGGTCGCGCTCACGGCGCTCTATGCGGCCGCACGCGAGCTCACCCAGCTTACCCCGGACGACCCGCTGGCCGTTGCCATCCGGCAGCGACTCGAGGCGTTCCGGTCCGCGAACGGTAACGGCGAGGCCCAGGACATTCACCGCGTCGCGTGGTTCTGATGCGCACCACGAGGAGGTCGTCATGACAGGTATGAAACGGGGGCTCGGTATCGGGCTCGCGCTTGCGACGCTTGCGGGATGGCCGTCGGTGGCCCGGGCGCAGGTGGCGTCGGGTTGTGCGGCCGACGAATGGGCGGTCGCGTCGGTTGGAATCACGGGATTCGAGTGCAACTGCACCATCCAGATGCAGGCCGGCAACCAGTCGCGGCGTTCCTACGAATTCCGGGCGGAGCCCCGGGTGCTCGGCGTCCGGCGCGGCGGTCCCGCCGACGGCAAGCTGGAGCACGGGGACGTGATCGTGGCCATCGACGGTCACCTCATCACGACGCGCGAAGGTATGCGCCGGTTCGGCGCGATCGAGGCAGGAACTCCCGTCTCGCTCACGGTGCGTCGGGGGGGGCGGGAAGTCGACGTCGCGATCACTCCCGACCAGGAGTGCGAGCGCGGGCTTCCGCCAGCCGCGCCTAGGGCCCCACGCGCGGCTGCGGCGGGTGTGGCGACGCCGGCCCCGCCGGCCCCAGTCGCTCGGCCCGCTCGCCCTGCGCCACCCGCGCCCCTCGCGTCCCGCGGTCGGCTGGGGATGAGCGTGCAGTGCACCGAATGCAGCGTCGACATCAGATCGCGAGGGGCCGCACCGACGTGGGGCTTTACCGCGCCGCCGACCATCGAGCGGGTGGAACCCAACGGTCCGGCGGCCAAGGCCGGTCTGCGGGCGAACGACGTGCTCACGCACATCGACGGTGTGCCGCTCACTGACGAAGACGGGGGTCGTCGCTT
>JAOUDR010000175.1 GCA_029859185.1 Gemmatimonadota bacterium | reverse complement strand
GCCCTCGCGCGCAACGTGTGGGTGGCGCTCAATCACATCCGGGAAGTGCGACAGGAGGAGCTGCCGGACAGGGCCGCACTCCGTCCCGGGCAGACCTCCTTCGTGTACTTCCCGCGTCCGTTCAACCCGGACGACGAGGCGATCCTCGAGCGCGTCGACGTGGGAGACGGGGTCATCGCCTTCGAGCGGGCTCAGGATGGGCGCTGGCGGTTCTCGGCGGCGACCGTCGCGAACGTGGCGGCATTGAGCCGCCTGCTCGCCGGATTGCCCGCACAGGTCGCGGCGGATGTCGCGGTCCTCGACGAGCCCGGATGGGTTCGGGAGCTGGTGCCGGCGGCGCTCCGAACCGACGGGTTCATCGGATTGCGGCACTGGCAGTGGATCGGGCTGCTGGTGCTGATCTTCGCCGGGATCGTGCTCGACTTCGTGGTCCGCAGTCTGCTCGCACCGATCGTAGGCCGGCTGCTTGCCCGCTATCAGGCGGCCGTCGACGCTCGCACCCGGGAGCAGGCGGTTCGCGCGATCGGGCTCTTCGGAGCGGCGGTCTTCTGGTCCCTCACGATCGGCCTGCTCGTGCTCGCGGATCCCGCGGGCGCCGTGGCCGATTCGGCAATCGGGTTCTTCGCCGTGCTCGCCGGGACCCTTGCCGGATGGCGCGTGGCCGATCTTGGCGGTGCGGTGATGATGCTCCGGGCCGAGCGCACGGCGTCCAAGTTCGACGACATCCTCACACCGCTGGTGCGCAAGACGCTGAAGGTGTTCATCGTGGCGCTCGGCATCTTCTACGGCGCGCAACACCTCAACATCAACATCGTCCCGCTCCTCACCGGACTCGGCATCGGCGGCCTGGCCTTTGCGTTTGCCGCCAAGGATACGATCGAGAACCTGTTCGGCTCCGTCGCCGTCGTGCTCGACCAACCGTTCGAAGTGGGCGACTGGGTCGTCGTCGGCGACACCGAGGGGACCGTCGAGGAACTCGGGTTTCGGTCCACGCGGATCCGCACGTTCTACAACTCGCTCGTGACCATGCCCAACGCGGCACTCGTGCGAGCAACGGTAGACAACTACGGCCGGCGCCAATACCGTCGGTGGAAGACGCTCATTGGAGTGCAGTACGATACGACCCCGGAGCAGCTCCTGGCGTTCACGGAAGGGATTCGTGAGCTGGTGCGCCAGCACCCGTACACGCGCAAGGACTACTATCAGGTCTGGGTCAACGACTTCGGAGATTCCAGCCTAACGTTCTGGTATACGTGTTCCACGAGGTGCCCGACTGGTCGACCGAGCTGCGCGAGCGCGAACGACTGTTCATCGGCATCGTCCGCCTGGCGGATCGGTTGGGCGTACAGTTCGCGTTCCCGACCCGCACGGTCCACCTGTACTCCGAGGAGCATGCGCCGCCGCCGGTGCGACACGCGGTGCCGCAGGGGACGCACGACCGTGACGCGCTCGCGGCGGGTGCCGCCGCGGCGCGGGAGATCACCGCACGCCAGCCGTGGCGCGAGGAGCGGCCCGGCGCTGTCCAGTTTGACATCGACGGCGCATCGGTGGGGGATACGGCGACCGGCGGCGACGGCTAGGCGACTCCCGGCGAGCGCCCGCAACCGCGCCGCCTCAGCGGCAGAGCCGAGCCGCGGCTCTCAGCCGCACCCGCCGCGGGTCAGCGAGCCTCGGCAGGCGCGCCCCGGCCGACCTTCTCGGCGAGCGTCAGGCCCTGCCGGAAGATCTCCCGGGCGGTGCCGCTGTTCGTGTGATAGCCCGAGTTCTTCGTGGTGCGCTGCCGAATCACCAGCACCTCGACCTCGCCCTTGAGGTCGAATTCCGCGACGATGTTCGGCGCCGGGCGGTACTTTCGGCGGGCGGCCGCGAGCCCAAAGCCCTTCCGGGCCACCAGCACCACGTAGAAGTAGGGGTACGAGGTCCCCTGCACGTCGTTGATCGAGACCTGCCCGTACAGGCCCAGGAAGTCCTCATGCCGACCCGCGAGATCGATACGGAACTTCACGTCCTCCGGGATCTTGGCGTCACCGCCGGACAGCAGCATCAGGGGCACGAGCTTGTGCCGCTCGAGGGCTGCCCGAGCGGAGTCGAGGACGTCGCGGGTGGCCTTGATCTGCACCATCAGCTTCGGGAGTGTCAGAATCGAGCGCGTGCCGGTGATCCAGTGCGGGACCAGTAGTGCGGCTGCGTCGATCGCGAGAATGCGCGGTGCGCCCGGGAACATGAGAAGCGCGAATGCGATTGGCGCGGCCACCACCAGCAGGACGACGAACCCGAGTGGATTGGTCAGGTCGAGCGCGCTTCGATCCCAGCGGCGCATCTTCTTGTGGAGCGCCTCGAGCTGCTCCAGCCGCGCGGGCTCGACGGGCTCCCACTGGGCCTCCATGTCGAGGCCCTTCGCGTTCACGCGATTGTCGTATCCCTTGACCAGCAACAGGAGGTTCCCGATCACCAGTGGCCAGAGGCCGGGGAGCAGGGACTCGGTGACGATCTGGATCAGACATCCTGCAGCGATCAGTGCCAGACTCGCGATCAGCCGGAGTCGGTAGGCGAGCGACGGCAGCACCCAGAAGACGACGATGCCGCGGTCCTCGTCGCGGGGGAGGATCATTGCGCGAAGTGCTCCGCCACCACGGGCGAGAAGCCGTGCCGGCCGTTCAGTTCGTCGAAGCCCATCTGTCGCCAGTACAACGGGCAGGCGCCGTTGCAGATGGCGAACTCCGGACAGCTCCGGCAGGCGGGGTGGGCCAGGAACTTCTGGCGGAACTGCTCGGCCCGCCGGGAGCGCCACACCTCGCGCACGTCCTGCTCGAGCAGGTTCCCGACGCGCTCGTTGTAGGAGGCGCATGGAATGACGTCACCGTTCGCCCCCACCGACAGCAGGCCGTCGCACGCGCTGCACCCCTTGTTCCCGAGGCCGTGGGCCACCGGGTTGAACATGCACATCGGCGTCGGGGAGTACCACATGAACTCGACCCCATGCCGGATGCTGGCCTCCCGAATGCGGAGCAGGTGTGGACCGATTTCGTCGTAGCGCACGACGAGCCGGTCGTTCAGCGCTCCGCTCCCCGTGGGCACCATCAGATTCATGCTGAACTTGGTAGTGCCGAGTTCGGACTGCACGAACGCCGGCATCAAAACACACTCGTCCAGGTTGTCCCGGTTGATGGTGGTGTTGGTGTGCACGTGGACGCCGGTGTCCTTGAGGTGACGGACCGCGGTCACGGTGCGACCGAACGAGCGGGGCATCATCGTGACACGCTCGTGCACCGCGGCGGTCACGCCCTCGAGGCTCACCTGTGCGGAGTCGAGCCCCGCCGCCGCGAGGGTGCGTGCAAGGTCGGCGGTCATTCGCGTGCCGTTGGTGATCAGGTTCACCCGCATCCCGAGCGTCTTGGCGTGGGCGACCAACTCCGGGAGATCGCGGCGCAGCGTGGGCTCGCCACCGGTAAAGCTCACGGACGGCACCTGGCCGTCCTGATACAACGCGCGGAGTACCTCCTTGACCTCCGTGGCCGTCATCTCACGGTCGTCGCCTATGGGGTTCGTGGTGCAGTTGCAGCCGGCGTAGCAGAACGTGCACTTCAGATTGCAGCGGTAGGTGATGGCGATCTCGGAGAGGATCGGCAAATCCGCGAATCGCATGTCGAACGGCTGGACCTCGACGGCGGGTGGCGGCATCGTGTCGTCGAGCGTGCCCTCCAGGAACTGCTTGACGGCCCACATGAAGTCGTGCAGGTCGCGCACCCGCTCCGGATCGCGCCCGATGCGGTCGAGGAGGTCACTGATCCGCGTGCCCGCCAGCAGCGTTTGGAGAATCGCCACGCCCTGGGGGTTCAGCTTCTGCGCCATGTTGGGGCGCTTGATGATGAGGTTGTCGGCGGCCCGCACGAACACGTACGGCCGGATGCGCTCGACGAACTCGTCGATCCACGAGACATCCTGGGGCAGGGAAGGCGTCATCAGTGCGATCCCCCGCTCACGCACGCGGAGTGGCAGGCCGAGTGGCACGCCGAATGGCAGGCGGAATGGCACGCCGAATGGCACGCCGAGTGGCAGGCGTCGTGGCAGACGTTCAGGTTGGTCACGAGGTCGGTGTCGATCGGGCCGGAAACCAAATGGTCGGCCGCGACCGGCATGTCCGCCTCGTGCACGAAGGGATCGCGGTTGCGCTGCCACGGTTGCATGTAGTACGGATGGCTGCCGCGGTACCACCAGTACCAGTCCCGGTCGGTCCCCGTCTGCTGTTCCTTGGGGGTGCCTTGCATGACCAGCTTCCGGTAGTGCTCCTTCGTGGCCTCGACGTCGCAGTCCCACGCCTTGGCGCGGATCTTCTCCACCGCCTGATTCATGAACGTCTCGAGCTCTTCCTGGGAGAGCTCCCCGTCGTCCGCGAGCGCCGCGAAGAACAGCCGCTCGTACTCGTCGAGCTGACCGGTATCCGGCTTCTGCCGCACCCGGACGCGCAATGGGTTGCGCGAGGCGATCTCGAGAAACCCCTCGGCGACCATGGCGTCCAGCATGGAACTGAGAATGCGCTTGAACGGGAGACCCAGGTAGAACGCCGCCTCCAGTGTCGTCAGGTCCTTGCACACCTTGCCCGGCTTGCGGAAGCTCGAGAGCATCAGCTTGGGTGGCGTCCAGTCGAGCCGGTCCCAGCGGATCTCGTCGAGCCCCTGATGGGCCGCCACCATGGAGCGCTGCTTGCCGCCGATCACGACGAAAAACGCCACGAGCAGCGCCGCGGTCCCAAGCCCGAAGAACAGCTGGGTCTGCCGCTGGTGGCTGAGGCCGGTGAGCGTCCGCGGCTCGGCGCCGGGTGTGGTCAGGCGCGCTTCCGGTCCCGGGGCCGCGGTGACGGTGAACCACTCGGCGGGCAGGTAGAACTGCGTCCGCATGTCGTAGCGGTTGCCCGGCCGATCCCGATGGAACACCAGCCGCAGCCGATCGGCCTCACCACGCTGGTAGTCGATGCGGAACTTGTCGTTCACGAACCGCTCGGTCAGTACGAGCTGGCCGTCCTCGACGTAGCCCCGCGGATCGACGCCGGCCGGAAGCACGTGCGGCGTCAGGACCGTGAGCGTGTAGTGTTCCTGATTCCGCGCTTCGTCCCATTGCGTGGGGGACCAGTTGAAGAAGGTGAGGGCACGGCCTTCGGGCGACGTGGTGGGGCCCACGTAGCCGGCGTCGGCGAAGTCGGTCGCGAACGTATAGAAGAACGTGACCGTGCCCGAGCGGACGCCCTGGCCGCCTGCCAAAATGATGTCCCACCGGCCGCCGGAGACCGGCGTGATGGACACGTCGTATCGGCGATTGTCGCTGTCGAGCGCGTAGGCCTGATCCGCCGCCATACGGATGCGGAGTCGGTCGTTCCCCCCGAAGTAGAACCCGTGGAATTCGCCGCGCCGAACGGTCCACTGGACGACGTACTGCACGACGGCGGAGCCATCCTGACGGAGGTCCACGTTGGTTTCGACGAAGCGGACTTCACCGGTGCCCTGCGGCAAGGGCAGCAGGGCGAGTGCGCCGAGGAGGGCGAGCACGTGCATCATGGGCGGCACCGCAGGCGTGGATTCGATGTCCGGACCACGGAGGCCTCTGTGGCAAGAAACCGATGCAATATTCACTGCCGGGCGGCACGGCGTTAGCGTTGTGCAATACCCGATACTTTCATTCTCCTTTCAGAATGCCTTCATGCTCCGTTCCCACGCTTGCGAGGTGTAACGAGGCGGGGACCGGCCGATGCAGCTGGCGATCATTTCTTCCGCTGGCCTCCTGGCCCATCCCCGGCCCGGCCCGTAGCTTGGGAGGCCGTGAGTTCCGCTCGACATCAACCCCCGTCTTTGTCCACGGTGACCGCACTCACGGGCCAGTCCGAGGAGCATCTCTGTGTTCCCGCCGACGCCGATCGGCTCGGTGCGCCCGTGAACCGCGACGTCGTGGAGCCGTTTCTCGCGCTACAGCACGCTGCGCGCGGCGAGGGGTTCGATCTCCAGATCCTGAGCGGATTCCGGAGTTTCGCGCAGCAGCTGTCCATCTGGAATCGCAAGGTGACTGGGCAGCGCGCCGTGCTGGACAGCGATGCCGCTCCCCTCGACATCAGTCGGTTGAGCCCGGAGGCACTGGTCTTCGCAATCCTGCGTTGGTCCGCGCTGCCGGGGGCATCCCGCCATCACTGGGGCACCGATCTCGATGTGTACGACCGCACTGCCCAACCGGACGGGTATGAGATCGAGCTCATCCCGGAGGAGGTGAATCCAGGCGGGATGTTCGGTCCGCTGCACGCGTGGCTCGACGAGCGCATCGCGGCCGGCGCTGCATTCGGCTTCTTC
>JAOUDR010000174.1 GCA_029859185.1 Gemmatimonadota bacterium | reverse complement strand
TCCAGGCCTTGGTCGGAGGGTCACCCGACTACGACGTGTTCCTGCCGGAGAGCGGCGGCCCGCGCGGTGTCGAGCCCCTTTGCGGGGTCTACGGCCCCGCGTGCCTGGCTCCCGTGACCAGGCAGCTCGATGATGAGGACCTGCGCGCAATCGGCTTTCACGACGCCGTCCGGGTCGGGCACTTGCCACTGGAGGTGGTATCCGGCTTCGGGGACCCCGAGACGCTCTTCTTCAACGTCAACACGCCGAACGACCTGGCCAAGGCGGAGGACCTGTGGCGGAAACACGCGTCATCTCAGTAATCGGCAAGAAGGACGCCGGCAAGACGACTCTCGTCGTGGCCATGGCCCAGGACTTCGTCCGCCGCGGTCGGCGCGTCGGGACCATCAAACATGGTCACCACCCCGCCCTCGTGGATCAGGAGGGCAAGGACACGTGGCGCCACTTCAACGAGGGTCGGGTCTTGCGCACGATGATCGAGTCGCCGGGGCAGCGCGTCACGTTCGAACACTCGGACGGCATGGCGGACCCCGTCGCGCTCGTCCGTCAGAGCTTCCTCGACGTGGATATCGTGATCGTCGAGGGCTTCAAGCGCGCTGAGATCCCCAAGATCGAGGTCCACCGGAAGGCCGTGCATGCCACGCCGCTGTTCGACCCAGACGATGCCAGCGCCAGCCAGTGGATCGCGATGGTGAGCGACGAGCGGAAGATGCAGCTGCCGTTTCCCGTCTTCACGTTCACGGACACCGCCTGGCTCCCGAGCTTGATGCACTTCGCATGGGAGCGCGCCCTGGTCGTCGAACGCTGACATGCGGTCCCCCGGGGACGCTGCGCGCGCGATCCTCGAGGGGCTGGCCCCGCTCCCCGTCGAGCAGCTCCCGCTGCTCGACGCCCTCGGTCGGGTGCTCGCCGAGGATGTGCGCAGTCCCCTCGACCTCCCACCATGGGACAACTCCGCGATGGACGGCTACGCCGTCCGCGGCGTCGATCTCGAGCCTGGTCGCGGGCCCTGGTCGCTGCGGATCGTCGAGGAGATCCCGGCGGGTGGCTTCCCCTCCCACACCCTCGGCGCCGGAGAGTGCGCGCGCATCTTCACCGGCGCCCCGATCCCGGCCGGCGCCGATGGCGTGATCCGGCAGGAGGATACGGATGGTGCCAGCGCCGGCGCCGTCCGCATCCTCGACTCGCGCGATCGCGGTCGCAACCTTCGGCGGCGGGGCGAAGACCTCACGCAGGGGGCGCTCGCGCTCGCGCGCGGCACCGCTCTCGGCCCGGCCGAGCTTGGCGTGCTGGCCTCCATCGCACAGCCCACCGTGGCCGTCCACCGGACGCCCACGGTGGCGCTCCTCGGGTCCGGGAACGAGATCGCCGATCTCGACGAGCGCGCCGCGATTCTCGCCGGAACGAAGATCGCCTCGTCCAATACCTACACGCTGATCGCCAACATCCGCCGGGCCGGGGCCACCGCGTTGAATCTCGGCGTGGCACGCGACGACCCCGAGGACCTCCGCCGGCGCCTTACCCGGGCGGCACCGGCCGACCTGCTGGTGACGACCGCCGGCATCAGCGTCGGTGAACACGACTACCTGCGGACCGTATTCGAGGAGATGGGTGGGAAACTGGGATTCTGGCGGATTCGCATGCGACCGGGCGCACCCGTCGGGTTCGGCACACTCCACGGACGGCCGTGGATTGGTCTGCCCGGCAACCCCGTGAGCACGATGGTGACGTTCGAGTTGTTCGTGCGTCCGGCCATTCGCCGGCTTCAAGGCCATGCACTGCCGTTCCGTCGGTCGGTGCCGGTCGAGGTCACCGAACCGCTACACTACCCGGCGCGCCTCACGCACTTCCTCCGCGTCATCGTCGTCGAGGAAGAGGGTCACCTCCGCGCTCGTCTCACGGGGCCCCAGGGATCCGGGATCCTCACGTCTATGGCACGGGCCAATGCCTTGCTGATCGTACCTGCGGATCGGGATCAGGTGGCGGCGGGTGAGCACCTCCGCGCCCTGCTGCTCGATGAGCCCGTACATGTCGCGGCGCCGGAGTTCGAGTAGACGGGACGACCGAATCCCGTCATCCCGTCATCCCGTCGAACCTACATCCGCTTGTACGCCGGCCCGCTGCCGCCCTCGCGTGGCGTCCACCGCGGCCCTACCACATCCGTCGCCTTGCAGTCCACACAGTTGGGCGCGTTGACCTGTAGCCCGTCGGCCGTCCACTCATACACGCCGGCCGGACACAAGTGCGCGTAGAACTCGGCGGTCGCCCGATCGACGTCGGCCGCCGGGAGCAGATGGGACGGGATGTCATCCCGCGTGGCATTGCCGGACTTGAACACCGCGTCGAGCTTCGAGATGGTGAGCTGCCCGTCCGGCGCGAATGTCGGTGGTGTGCCGGATCTGCGTGCGGCCGTGGCATCCGGGGCCATGGCGATCCGGCGTCCGGGGATGCGCCCACCGGTGGCCGTCATCAGGCCCGCCCGCACCGCACCCTTCCAGAACCCATCCTTGAACGCCAGTCGCATGTTCCGCGTGCGACGCATGTCCCGCACGACATAGGAGGCGTTGACCATCCGATCATACTCACCGAGACGGGCGGCCGACGTATCACCCGCCTTCAGCGCCGCGAAGATGGCCCGCGCCGCATACATACCCGACTGCATGGCGTAGTGGACACCCTTGAGCGACGGCACGTCCACGAACCCCACGGCATCACCGACGACCACCGCGCCGTCACCCACACGCCGCTCGGGCAACGCGTAGTAGCCCCCCTCCGGGATGGTCTTCGCGCCCCACTCGATCAGCTCACCGCCTTCGAGGACCGGCCGCAGGAGTGGGTGCAGCTTCAGGCGTTGCAGCAACTCGTGTACGTCGAGCGAGGCGTCGTGATAGTCGAGTCCCACCACCAACCCGAGCGAGATCAGGTTGGGCTCCATGGGGTAGACCCAGCTCCCACCGAACGCATCGCGGGGCAGTGGCCAGCCAAGCGTGTGGATCACGCGGTCGAGCGGTCGCTTGGTCTCCCACAGCTCCTTCACGCCCAGCGCGAAGACCTGCGGGTTTGGCGAGGTGATGCCCTGCCACGCCGCGAACGCCTGCGCGAGCGGCCCACGCGTCCCTTCGGCCAGCACCGTGACGTTCGCGGCGATGTCGGTGGACGGTGAGAACCCGGCACCAGGCTTTCCATCCCTGCCGAGTCCCGACGGGGTCGTGCGCACCCCCACCACGCGCTGTCCCGCGGTGAGCAGGGACGCCGCCGGATAGCCCGCGAAGAGGTTGATGCCCATGGCTTCCGCCCGCTCCCCCATCCACCGGACGATCTCGCAGAGGGACGCCACGTGGTTGCCGTGATTCCGCATCGTCGGGGGAGTCGGCAGGCGCCACGCGCCGCGCTGCGTCATGAAGTACACCGCTTCCTTCATGACCGGGGTACGGAGTGGCAACTCCGCCGGATCGACATCCGGGAACAACTCGCGCAGCGCCCGCGGGTTGACCACGGCGCCCGACAGACTGTGTTCACCAAGGGCGGCGGCCTTTTCGAGCACGCCGATCTCGATGCCCTTGAGATCCGGATCATTCTGCGCGAGCCGCGCCAGCTCGATGGCACCCGCGAGGCCGGCGGGTCCCGCCCCGACGAAGACCACGTCGAGGTCGATGCGCTCGTCCTCCGGCGGGTCCGTGAGGATGAGTTGGGCGCGCGGAAGCGGTGGTTGTCGTGCGGCCGGGTCGACGGGTGCCATCGTCATGTGCCCAGGAGGAATCGCACGCCAAAGGTGAAGGCGTTGTCCCAGGCAATGCTCTTGGCAACATACCCCGCCGGGAGTCCGTCCGAGGTCGGCACCATCAGGTAGCTGCGCCACGCCAGCCGGCCACCGATGCGCTCGGTAAACCGGAAGTCATAGCCGACGATGGTCGCTCCGCCGAATTCCGTGACGGCCCCCTGTCCCTCGCTCGTGAGCTTCTGGTTGGCGACGGGTGCCGGATCGAAGTAGGAGACACCTCCCCCGAGGCCGAAGAAGATCGGCGCTCGGGCCTTGAAGCGCCACACCGCCATGGCCGTGCCACGAATCGCCCAGAGGCTGGCCGGGGACAGACACTGCGAGCGGAAACACACCCGCTGTGACGGGTGCGCGAGTTGGCCGGCGACCTCGAACCCGAACGTCTGTCCGAGCGGGACTTGGACTTCGGCCCCGACGTTCCATCCCGACCCCGCGCCGCCCGAATTGCACTGCTCCGTCGGGCACTCGGTACTGGACCACGTCGCCCGCGACCCACCGAACCCCATGCCCGCGCTCACCGTGACGGCAAACGGGAACCCCTTGGGCTGAACCCGCCGGATCACAGGCTGGGGCGCCTGAGCGGCGAGCGGGAGCGCCAGCGGGCTTCCCACGAAGACGAGCAGGGCGACCGTCGTGCCGCGCATCAGGCGCTCCGTATCCGACGGACTTCCTCCGTCAAGCGTGGGACGACCTCGAACAGATCGCCAACGATGCCGTAGTCCGCCGCCTTGAAGATGGGGGCGTCCTTGTCCTTGTTGATCGCGACGATGACTTTCGCGGTGCGCATCCCGGCAAGATGCTGGATGGCCCCGGAGATACCGACCGCGATGTACAGATTCGGGCTCACGGTCTTGCCGGTCTGGCCGACCTGTTCCGCGTGCGCGCGCCAGCCGGCGTCCACCACCGCCCGGGACGCGCCGACCGCGGCTTGACCACCAAAGGCGGCGGCCAGGTCATCCAGGATCGCAAAGTGTTCCGCATCCTTGAGACCGCGTCCGCCGGCCACCACGATCGCGGCTTCCGCCACATCGACCGTCGCGTGCTCCGGCGCCTTCACCGACGTCGTCCGCGCGCCACCCGCGTCCACGACCGCGATGGACTCGACGGCGCCCGCACGCGCGGCTTCCACCGGCCGGAAGTTGTTCGGCCGCAGGGAGACGACGACCTGGGCCGCCGTCACGCGGAGTCGGAGGTTGGCCTTGCCCGCGAAGATCGGGCGTTGCACGACGAGGGCGCCTCCTTCCACCGCGACCTCCGTTGCGTCCGACGCCAGCGGGCAGACCAGTCGCGCGGCGAGGCGCGGCGCAAGGTCCTTCCCGAGGGCGGTCGCGCCGAGCAGAACCGCCGTGTAGGCCTCCTTGGCCTTGGCGGCAATGGTCGCGGCGTAGGGGCCTGATTGGTACAGGCGCACCGCCTCGTCCGTCGCCACGAACACCTTGTCGGCCCCGTGGGCACCCGCCGCCTCTACCGAGAGTCCGGGCGGCCCCAGTGCGATGGCGTGCACCTCGCCACCCAGGTGATCCGCCAACGCGCGTCCGGCAGCGAGGGCTTCCAGCGCCACCCGCTTCAGTGTCCCATCGCGCTGCTCCAGAACCACGAGCACGTTTGCCATCAGAGCACCTTCGCTTCCGTTCGGAGCGCCTCGATGAGGGCCGGAACCGCCTCCGCACCCTCTCCCACGATGCGGCCCGCCTGTCGCTCGGGGGGATAGGCGAGCGCGGCGAACTCCAGGCCGGGAGCCGCCAAGGTGATCGGCTTCGTGTCGAGCGGCTTCTTCTTCGCGGCCATGATACCCTTGAGGGCCGGATACCGCGGCTCGTTGAGTCCCTTATCCGCCGTGACCACCGCTGGGAGGGTGAACTCGACCACTTCGACCCCGCCCTCGATCTCGCGCTCGGCCACCCCCTTTCCGTCCGCAATCTCCAGCTTCGCGACCGCGCCCACGGCCGGCAGTTCCAACAGCTCGGCGACCATGAGGCCAACGGCGTGACTGGAGTCGTCCACGGCTTGCTTCCCGCACAGGATCAGGTCGAAGCCGCCGCCTCGCAGCTCGTCGGCAAGCGCCCGGGCCACCGGAACCGGATCGAGCGGCATCGCGTCGACCTTGAGGAGGACACCGCGGTCGGCTCCCATCGCGAGTGCCGTCCGGATCGTCTCCTGCGACACGTCACCGCCGACCGTTACGACGACCACCTCACCCCCGCCCATCTTCTCCTTCAGGCGTAGTGCTTCCTCCACCGCAAACTCGTCGTAGGGATTGAGTATGAACTTGACGCCGGACTCGTCGATCGCCGCGCCATTGGCGGCGATCTTGACGCGGGCTTCGGTGTCCGGGACCCGCTTGATACAGACGGCAATCTTCACCGCAACCTCTTCTATTTCAGAGACTTAGAAGCGTACCACCACCACCGTTTGGGGACGCCGAAAGCTAACAACCGGTCCGCAGCAGCCGCAACGTCAGAACCACCCGCGGCGGCGGAAGAACGCCAGTAATCCGAGCACCATGGTCACCATCACACCCCACACCACCGCGTAGCCCCAGCGCCATTGCAGCT
>JAOUDR010000173.1 GCA_029859185.1 Gemmatimonadota bacterium | reverse complement strand
AAGGGACCCATATACGAGTGGTCACTCACATCGTGTTGCTGAGCTTGCGCGCATAATCTCGCGTCAATTGGGACTCGGTCTAAGGGATATCGACAGTATTGCCACTGCGGCACTCTTACATGATGTAGGGAAGATCTATGAGGAGTTCGCACCTTTGCTCCGGAAGACAGATCGTCTAACGCCCGACGAGTATGGTGTGATGAAGACGCATCCTTTGCGGAGCGGCGAGCTCATTGCTACCGTTTCAAGTCTGCGAGGAGTTGTGGAGAAGTGTGTCCGACACCACCATGAGAACTTCGATGGGTCGGGGTACCCGGACAAGCTCGTGGGTGAAGCAATCCCCATCGGTGCCCGAATCATCATGGTCGCGGATACGGTTGACGCGATGACCAGTCATCGACCCTATCGGTCAGCATTGGAGTACGATGCGGTCGTTTACGAACTGCGTCACTATTCAGGTTTGCAGTTCGACCCAAGAGTGGTGGAGGCGTTTCTGCAAAGTGCAGCGGCGAGGGTGTTCCTTGACAGCCGCAAGAACGAGCAATCCTGGCTGGCTTTCCAGGCCCAGTCAAAGACCACTAGTCAGCTTGGTCTAGCCAGCCAAACGAGGGTCTCGGCCGGGTAGAGCGTCTTCGTCGCCTGCCGGTGTGGTGCCCACAGCCCTCAGAATCCCTAGTACACCCTCCACTCCAGCCCGCTGAATCTCTCTCATCACCGAAGAGCCATCCACCAATCGCTCGCCGTATTGCGCGCAGAACCAAGCCAGGAACGCGGTAATCTCGAGGCGATCGCCGAGCCGGAATCCTGTCAGGCGGGGTTCGATCGACTTGAAGTGCCGCATGAGTTCAGAAGGGCCTTTGGTGGCGAGCAGCCAATGCATGGTGAGACGGGAAGCCTTACCGTTGTTGTCGACTACGCGCATTCGCGTGTTCCGCGAGGAGATGGCTCCCGGTACGAGACGCCAGGCAAGTTCAGGCTCATGAGTGGCAAGGTGGAGGTCGGCCTCCGTGAAATCCACCAGTGAAGAAAGGGACCTCAGTCGCCCCTCCCGAATTGCTGCCCGAGCCTGCTCTAGCCAATCGTTGGCAAGATCCCACTCGCCCAAGACGATGCCGAAGTGTGCTGCGTTGGCGTAGGCAAGGGCTGAACGTCTGGGGTTCGAACTCTTCTTCGAGAGTTCCACCGCGTTGAGGTACTGGACCCATGCTTCGTCAAAGAGGCCTGTTTCCTCATACGCCAAGCCGATGTTGCCCACCACCGTTATTCTGTGGTCAGTATCCTGGAGGCGTTCGGCTACCTTCATCGATTCCATGAAAGAGTCCAGGGCTGGTCGGTGCTCTCCCACGGCCATTGCGCAGATACCTTGTCCGTTGAGAGAGCGAGCAAGTTCGGAGTCCAACCGCTCGCTGCGCAGGACAGTGCTGGATTCTCGAAAGACGCCGAGCGCCCTTCTGAAGTCCCCGGTCTCCATCAGGCAGAAGGCCTCCGTGGCGAGGGTTCTCGCTTTCGTTGTGGCGGCCCCCGCGTGCTGGGCA
This sequence comes from Gemmatimonadota bacterium, assembly GCA_029859185.1. Classification (GTDB taxonomy): domain Bacteria; phylum Gemmatimonadota; class Gemmatimonadetes; order Gemmatimonadales; family GWC2-71-9; genus JAOTWJ01. The sequence continues at coordinate 4,803 of JAOUDR010000173.1, read as the reverse complement.
AGCCTCCTCACCCTCTCAACTGTCTCTTGGATGAGCTTGTCGTCAGATGCCTCAGACGCGGCTTCGATCGTGACTTGGCTTGCGATCGCGATGAGGCCCTCTATGGCTGCGTCAGTGGCGGCGCTGAGCGCACGCCGACACTCGGCCAGGACAACGTCATCGCTTGCGGACCGTGTACGCTGGAAGCAGATGGCGCGGAGAGTCCGATACAGGGCGAGATCTTCAGTGCCGAGAACTGACTCGTTGCCGAAATCGTCAAGCTCAGTGAGTGCCTCCATGTACCGGCCTTGGCCGGCCAGGCTCTGGGCTAGGAAGAGCCGTAGGCGTACGTAGAAGTCAGGAGAAGTCCCCTGCGATAGGAAGAACCTGATGACCCGCTCCGCCTCGACGGGTGCACCGGACTCAATTGCCTGAGGGGCAATGCAGAGGATCAGGTCCTGGGCGGTTGCTCTGTCACCGGCGATGGCCAAGTGCCGAGCCGCTTCAAGCTGCGGGTATCGGTATGGTGTTCCTGGGGTCTGTAACAGGTATCTGGCGAACTTGCCATGGTGGTACTTCTGAACCTGCTCTGGGATGGCGAAGTACACATATGCCCTATGTAGTTCGTTCTTGAAGCAAAGCGCCCCCTTGTCAAGCCGGAGTATCCCCCTTGTAAGAAGCTCAAGAGCAGCCTGGTCCAAGACTGTGGGATTACAGTCGATTGCGCCTGCCACCTCCTCAGGGGTCAGAGCTCGTTGTACGACGGCTAGCATGTGCAGCAGTTGTTGTGTGGTATCGTCCAACCCGGCGTAGAGCTTCGCAAAGGCGTGCCGGAGACTCTCGGGCGGGCGCCAGTCCGACGGGAGTTCATCCGCGACCCGTCCGGCAGCCAGTGAGGCGCTCGCGTACTGCTGCCAGTCGGCCAGCAACATCTCGACGAACTGCGGGTTGCCCTCGGACAGCTCGACGATGCGGCGTTCGATGACGGGCGTCTCCAGCGGAAGCGCCGGGGCCAGGGTGGAGACGAGGGTGCGCGTGCCGTCGGGGCTCAACGGGCCGAGACGAAGCGAGGACGTCCACGGCACCGACTCGCGGCCCAGCGGACCGCTGGGCAGTCCGGATTCCATGCCGATCGACCGGGCCGTGCCGACGAGGAAAAGCGGGAGTTGTTGGGCGCGCCGACACAGGACCGCGAGCACATCGCGTGTGGCGGGGTCCATGTACTGCAGGTCGTCGAACAGGAGCGCCAGGGGCGCGCCATCGGTGATCGCGGCGATCATCCGGGTGACCCCCTCCGCGATCCGTACCCGTACGGCCTCCGGAGGTGACTCCATTGGGTCCGGGACACCGGGGTACTGGCTGCGCACGGCGGGCTGAATGCGACTGACCTCCGCCAGCCACAGCGGGTCAGTCGCCGAGACCGAAGGATCGCGCAGCAGGGTGGCGACCAGGTCGGCAACGGCTGCGAATGGGATCCCCTCCCCCATTTCCTGGCAGGAGACGACGAACACCGTCTGGGCCCGCCCGGCCACGGTCGCCGCGAACCGTCGGATCAGCGAGCTCTTACCGATCCCGCCGGGGCCCGTGACGATGCACGACCGGAATGCCGGCGCCTGGTGGACCTGCTGCCACTCCCCTTCCAGGTGGCTGAGCTCGCGCTCCCGGGCGACGAGCACGGTCGGGCGGACCCGCGCGGCATGGGCGGCCAGCCGCTTGGGAACGAGCTCGACCGGTGGGTGCGCGCCGGCCTCCAGCCGCCGCAGGAGCCGTTCCGGCGCGGCCTGGGGCTGACACCCCAACGTCTCCGAGACTCGCCTGAGATGATGGCGGAGAAACCGGATCGCCCCCACCACGTCGCCCCGCAGCAGCTCCCGCTCGGCAAGGGCGAGCGCGGCGGGCTCGGACAAACCGTCGAGTTCGTAGAGGAGTGTGGCGCAACGGTGCACCCGCAAGGTCGCGCCGGCGCGACGATGGGCCTCGATGCCGGATCGCAGTGCCGCTTCCGCCCTCCGCCGACAATGCTCGCGACTCCGCTCCACCCAGTGGCCAAGCTCCGAGCCGCCCAGCCACTCCATTTCCCGCAGCGGATGCAGGAGGTCGCCGCGCTCGTGGTCGGTGCTCAGTGCGTCAATGTCGGTCTCGACCGGCACGGTGAGCAGAAGCCCCTGTCCCCGAGACACTACGGCCTCCCGCCCCAGCACGCCCCGGATCGCCGTGACCGCCTGGCACAGGGAATGGTACGCCCGCTCCCGCGACACGCCCTCCCAGAACGCCTCCATGAGGACGTCGCGCGAAACCGGATGGTCGCGGCCATCCATGACGAGGTACAGCAGAACCCCGAGTTGCTTCTTCGACCGCACTCGGAGCTCGCGGCCCGCGGCATCGAACACGGCGGGAATCCCCAACAGTCGAACCCTGATCATCCTGGCCCTCGCTGGCACTCGTACCGGGGAAACTTGGCGTTGAATAGTCAACAATTATTCAACACCTTGTCAAACATGATCTTAGGTGAGCTGTTGCCGCCAGTTTGACCCGTCTGTGAGACGTCCCAATCGGGCGACTCAGGCGGGTTGGGGCGGCTCCGGGTGGGGAGCGAGGGCAGCTGCGAGGCCGCCGAGGATTCCCGCGGCGCCGACCAGGGCGCGCCAGTGCAGTTGCTCGCCGAGGACCGCCGCGTCGAGCGCCACCGCGATGAGCGTGCTGAAGAGCGGGATCAGCATGACCCGCGTGACCGGGATGCGCTGCATCAGCCAATACAGCAGCACGAACGTGAGCGAGGACCCGAGCAGCGCCAGATAGACGACCGACAGGACGGCGCGTGGGGTCCACGCGAACGCCCTGGGGTCCCCGTCCACCGCCAGGCCCAGGATCATCATGGGACCCACGCTCGCGAGCATTTGCACGGCCGTCATGACGACCGGATCGATATGGGTCCCCTGGCGCTTGATCAGTACCCCCGCGTAGGCGGAACTCGTCGCCGCAATGACCACCGCGGCGCTCCCGGCCACCGCCCACGCCCCACGGAGGTGGATCTGGTCGTAGAAGATGACGGCCACGCCGCCGACCGCGACGAGCGCGCCGCCGAACTTCCGCATCGTGAGGGGCTCGGCGGGGAGCATCCAGTGCGCCATGAGCATGCCGAGTACCGGAAACGTGGAATAGAGGATCGCCGCGAGTCCCGCGGAGATGTGCGACTCGCCCCAGAAGACGAGCGTGTAGTTGAGCGCGAACGTGAGCAGTCCGGTCCCAATCATGAGTCGCCAGTCGGCGGCAGCGTAGCGTCGGACGGGACGACGCAGCACCAGCCAGATGAGCAGTGGGATCGAGGCGAGCACGAACCGCCACGCCGCGAATGAAAACGGCGGCAGATCCATGAGCCCGACCTTGATGAAGAGCCAGGTCGAGCCCCAGATCGTGGCAAGCAGGAGCCAGACCAGGACTGGTAGGGTCACGGCCCGGGATATTACCGTTTTCCGGTATGATCACCAACGCGCAGCCGGGCGGGTTGCGACTGCCCGTGTCGGAATCGCTGGTGATGATGGTTGTGAACCGGAGACATGCGCGGCCCCGCCAACCCTCGCCGAGGATGACTTGTGACAGACGTAGCCAGACCGTCCGGCAGCCGCCGGGTGTCCGCGGCAGCCCGGGCCGCTGCCCCGGACGTGGTGGACGCCGTCGATCGGGCGCGGCAGGCTCAGGTGCGCTGGGGCGCGCTGAGTCCCCGCGCGCGGGCCCGCTACCTGCGGCGTGCGCGACGACTCCTCGTGGATCGCATGGACGAGGTCGTGGCGACCGTGCGAGAGGAGACGGGGAAGCCGCGGATCGAGGCGCTGGCGCACGAAGTGCTGAACGTGCTGAACCTGATCCGGGTCAGTGAGCGGACGGCCCCCCGGGTGCTTCGCCGCCGTCGGGTCGGAACCGGGCTCATCCTCACCAAGCGCGCGTACAAGCAATACGAACCGCTCGGCGTGATCGGCGTGATTTCGCCGTGGAACTTCCCGTTCATGCTCCCCGCGCTCCCGCTGGTCCAGGCCCTCGCCGCGGGAAACGGCGTCGTCCTGAAGCCATCGGAGATCACCCCACGATCGGGGCGCCTCCTGGTGGAACTGTTCCAGGAAGCCCTCGCCGAATTCCCGGGGCTCGTGCAGGTGGTCGAAGGTGACGGCACGGTCGGCGCGGCCCTGGTGCAGGCCGGCGTGGACAAGATCGCGTTCATTGGTGGTGGCCCCACGGGGAAGCGGGTGCTGCAGGGCGCTGCCGAGATGCTCACGCCCGTCGTCCTCGAGCTCGGCGGCAACGACGCGGCGATCATCTGCGAAGACGCGCAGATCGAGCGCGCGGCGCGCGGCGTCGCGTGGGGTGCGATGGCCAATGCGGGGCAGTGCTGCATCGGGATCGAGCGTGTTCTGGTCTGCGCCTCCGTGCACGATCGGTTCGTCGCCGCACTGCGGGATGAGGTCGCAGGCCTGCGGCTGGGCACGGGGGAGGATGCCGACGTGGGCCGGCTGACGTTCCCGCGGCAGCGGGAGACGCTCGATCGCCTGGTGGCGGACGCAGAGGGCCGGGGCGCAACCATCATCCGCACGTCCCTGCCGCCCGATGCCCCACGCGATCTCTACCCGCCGACGATCATCCTCGGTGCCACGCCGGACATGGAGGTCAACCGCACGGAGGCCTTCGGCCCGCTCGTCTCGGTGCTCACAGTGCGGGACGAGGACGAGGCCGTTGCGCTCAACAATGACGGGCTCTTCGGCTTGAGTCCGTCGGTCTGGACGAGCAGCCGTGCCCGAGCGCGGCGACTCGCGGACCGACTGCACGCCGGGT
>JAOUDR010000172.1 GCA_029859185.1 Gemmatimonadota bacterium | reverse complement strand
CCCCTACGGCGCCTGACCGCCGGCGATTCCCGTGTCGCGATCGATGGGTCCGTGGTTGGTCGTTGACCCGGGATGGTAGGGGCGACCCGGCGGGTCGCCCCTACGGCGCCGGAAACCGATACGGGCCCACCCGCCGGGTGCGGCGCGATCCCGGTAGATCGGGTCAACCGGTCCGGCATGTCGCACACCCACGGCGGACCGATTCACCCCCCGATCAACCCCATCACGTCGCGCACCTGTTCATAGCCGGTCCGTAGCAGGAAAGCGGACGTCTTGCCGTAGCTCTTGGCACCCAGAATGAAGAAGTCCGGCTCCGGGTTCTTCAGGACGTCTGGCCCAAACCCCCCGAGGTCGAGGCAGTCTGCACCGCCCTTGCCGGACGCCGCCGACAGGGCCGCCGAGAGCTTCATGGGTGCGCGTGACGCGTAGCACTCGTGGACCTGCAACGCGCGGTAGAGCGAATCGTCCGGCTCGTACCCGATGTTGGCGATGACCTCGTCAGCCTGCTCGACCCACTCGCCATCGCGTGTTTCCAGCCGGAGGGCAAACCCTTTGGCGTCCTTCGTGATCTCGACGATCTGGGCGTCGCGGATCCATCGGACCACGTCGCCACCGGCCGTCGCCACCGCGTTGGCAAGCGCAACGACGCTGCGGCGCCCCGGAAGCGGGTCGTCCGGCCGCGCCGCGACCGGCCTCCCGCCGCCCGTGCGGGTCACCCATGTGACGCGTGTGCCTGCGACCGTCTCGGCCAGCTGCGCGAGGGCGAGCACCGTCGTGGCCGCGGAGTCCCCGTTCCCGACGAGGCACACGTGGCGCCCGCCATAGCGGTCGAACTCGGCAAAGAGCACGTCCGGTGGGTGGTAGCAAATGGCGCTGCGGAGCGCGCGCTCGCCCAGGGCTGGGGCCCCACCCGGACCGAGCCAGTTGGGAGTTCCCCAGGTTCCCGAGCAGTCGAGCACGGCGTCCGCGTCCAGAACGTGCTCGCCGTGGTGCTGGTCAAAGAAGACGCGGAATCCGTCGGCGGCCCGGCGGCTCGTTTCACCCACGGCGTCGCTCTTGAGCAGATGCGGCCGCGACACGTGTCGGACGGTGGCGCCGGTCTCCAATCGGACCTGGTCCCGGAGCGCCGCCGCAAGTGGCAGCAGATAGCGCTCCCGCCAGGTGGCCCCCGACAAGTGTTCCCCATCGGCCGGCAGCAGAACACCGGCAGCCTCGAGCAGCGCACGCCCCGCCGGCCCGCTGTTCATGCCGAATGCCGTGAACAACTGGACGTGACCCCATTGCCGGACGTGGTCCGCCACGTCGCCGCGCTCGAGCACCGTCACGGCGTGTCCCGCGGCGACGGCTGCCGCCGCGGCCTCGAGACCGATGGGCCCCGCTCCAACCACGATGACGCGTCGCGTGCCGCCCATAGCGCCCTCTTTCCTCCCCAGACAGAAAGACCAGCTGATGGCCGATTGCCGATAGTCGATAGCCGAGCATGTGGTGCCAACTGCCACGATCCGATGCCAGACGTTCGAAATGCTCGGCCAACGGCCAACGGCCAACGGCTAACGGCTAACGGCCAACACCTCTCCCAGCTCCCCAATCAATCGGTCCACCACTTCCGGCGTCGCGTTCGTCCCCATGAGCCCTACCCGCCAGGCTTTCCCCTTGAGCGGGCCGAATCCGCCGCCGATCTCGATCCCGCGCTCCAGCATCTGGCGCCGGACGGCGACGTCGTCCACCCCTTCGGGGATCAGGATAACGTTCAGCATGGGCAGCCGATGGGTCTCGGGCGTGAACAGCAACAGACCAAGGGTGCCGAGTCCTTCCACCAGGCGCTCGTGCGCGGCACGGTGTCGCGCATAGCGGGCTTCGAGGCCTTCCTCGATCACCAAACGCAGTGCCTCCCGGAACCCGTAGATGTTGGCGACCGGCGCGGTATGGTGGAACGCACGGTCACGCGGCCCCCCGGCATCCCCCCAGTACTGGAACAGCAGCTGCAGGTCGAGGTACCACGTGGCCGGCTTGGACCGCCGCGTCGTGACGGCCGCCATGGCGCGCGGCCCGAAGGTCACCGGTCCCAGACCTGGAGGGGCACCGAGACACTTCTGCGAGCACGAGCCGGCGGCGTCAATCAGCTGGCGATCCACGTCCACCGCCGTCCCGCCAAGGGACGTCACGCAGTCCACCACGAACAGTGCCCCGGCCTCGCGCACCAGCGCGCCGATCCCTGCGAGCGGCTGCTCGGCTCCGGTCGAGGTCTCGGCGTGCACGAGAGCGACGAGCTTGGGCGGCCGGCGATCGAGTTGCTCCGCGATCCGCTCCGGGGCAATCACCTCACCGAGCGGCGCCTCGATCCGCCGCACCCGGGCGCCCGCCCGCTCGGCCAACTCGGCGAGCCGCTGACCGAAGTAGCCAATCACCCCGATGATGGCCTCGTCGCCGGGCTCCAACAGGTTGAACATGATCGCTTCGAGCCCGGCCGTCCCGGTCCCGGACATCGGGATGGTGTGGTGATTGGCCGTACCGAACACGGTCCGAAGGTCGGCCATCGTCTCGTCCATGACCTGGAGGAAGTACGGATCCAGGTGCCCGACCAGCGGGGCGGCCATCGCGGCCGACACCTCAGGGGCCGGGTTCGAGGGGCCGGGCCCCAGCAGCAGACGGGTAGGAGGGGTCAGTACATTTCGCGCCATGGGTCGACAGTCCTTCTTCTACGCAATGACGGACGGCATCCGGATCACGGTCCGCCCGCAGTTCGTCGAGGCGCGCTCACGCCCCGAGCTGCACGAGTACGTGTTCCTGTATCGCGTCCGAATCGAGAACGCCGGGGCCGGGACGCTCCAGTTGATCCGGCGCCGCTGGCACATCCACGACGCCACGGGCGAAGACCAGCATGTCGAAGGGGACGGCGTCGTCGGCCGTCAGCCGATGCTGCACCCTGGCACCGTCCACGAGTACAAAAGCTACTGCGTTCTCCGCGCGCCCACCGGGTGGATGGAAGGCGAGTACGTGCTCGTTGACAAGGGCGGGGTGGAGCGCACGGCCCAGATCCCCCGCTTCGACCTGAGCGCCGAACCGACCACCGACCCCCATTGAGGAGCCTGACACATGCCCCGTGTCCCCTTTCCGTCCCTTCCCGACCACGCCCGCCTGTGGGTCTTTGCCGCGGAGCGGCCGCTCGAAGGCGACGCCCGGGACCGGCTCCTCGCTGACGTGGACGCGTTCCTCGAGCACTGGGCCGCGCACGGAGCGCCGCTCCGCTGCGGCCGGGATCTCGTGCACGGCCGCTTTCTCCTGGTCGCGGTGGATGAGCAAGCCGCCGGCGTGTCCGGCTGCTCGATCGACGCCCTGACCCGCCAGCTGCGCGAGCACGAGCGCCAGCTCGGCATGGCCCTGCTCGACAACGGCCCAGTGCACTATCGCACGGACGATGGGGTCGCCCGCGCCAGCCGGGTCGAGTTCGGCACGCTCGCCGATACCGGCGCGGTCACCCCCGAGACCGTGGTGTTCGACAATACCGTGCCAGACCTCGGTGCCGTGCGCGCCGGGAAGTGGGAAACGCCCGCGCGGGATACGTGGTATCGGAGAGCCTTTTTCCGGGCGTGAACGGTCATGCGGAAGATGTGAGACGATGCTCACAGACGCATCGTTTCACGTTTCCCGTTTCACGTTTCACGTTCTCGAGCACCCGCAGCTCTCACCACATGCCAGGCAAGCAGCCCCACAATCGACCCGATCGTCCCGAGGGCGATGATCTGCAGCGCAGCCTCGGGCAAGTCCGGCGGGAAACCCACCAGGCGCTTCCCGCCACGCAGGCTCACCCAGAGTGCGAGGAGCACACCGGTGAGGCCGCCGCCGCCCACCAAACCGGCACCGAACAGAATCCCCTCTTCACGCCGGCGCTCGGCGTCCTCGGTCGGTCGCTTCCGGGTGAGGGCCCACCGGACCACGCCGCCCACGAACACCGCCGCCATGGTCTCGAGCGGTAGGTAGACGCCGACGGCAAAGGCCAACACCGGTACCCGGACGAGCGCCGCGGCGATCCCGATGCCCGCCCCGATCGCGACCAGTGTCCACGGCAGGTTCTGATCGAGGACACCGTCGATGACGACTTTCATGAGCATGGCCTGCGGGGCCGGAAGCTCCGGGCCACCCAATCCGCCCTCCACGCTCCGGTTGAGGAGCAGCACCACCATGGCCACCACCCCAGCCGAGGTCAGGACCCCGACCATCTCGCCGATCTGCTGCAGCCGCGGCGTCTGCCCGAGCACATAGCCGGTCTTGAGATCCTGCGACATGTCCCCGGACATCGACGCGGCGATACAGACCGTCGTGCCGACCATGAGGGCCGTGGCCTTGCCGGCGAGATCGGTCCATCCGAGCAGATAGAAGATGAGGCTCGTCCCAAGCAGCGTGGCGATGGTCATGCCGGAGGTCGGGTTGGACGTGACCCCCACCAGGCCCACGATTCGGGAGCTGACCGTCACGAAGAAGAACGCGAAGACCGCAATCAGGATCGAGCAGATGGCGCGCACCCACACGGCGTCGATGAACCCGAGCACGCCGGGCGTGAACGTCAGCATCAGGAGCACGCCGCCCAGCACGACGAGACCCACGCGGAAGGGCAACTCCACGTCGTAACGCTCGGGCGCGGCCGCGGCGACCGTGGAGATCCGGCGCACGCCGAGCCGGAACGACTCGACCATCGTCGGGATGGAACGGGCGAGCGTGATGAGGCCACCCATCGCCACGGCTCCGGCACCGATGTACCGCACGTACTGGTTCCAGAGCTCCCCGGGCGTCATGTCCCGAATGAGCTTCACCGTCTCGGGAAACACCGGCTCGGTGAGGCCGCTGCCCCACAGGTTGATGGCCGGGATGAGGACGAGCGCGGACAGCGCGCCACCTGCAGCCATGACAGCGGCAATCCGGATGCCGAGGATATATCCCACCCCAATGAGGGGCGGCGAGACGCTGATCCCCACGGTCGCCTTGTAGCCCAGACCGACGTGAAAGGCGTCCTGCACCAGCTTGAGTCCGTCGGTGACCCACTTGAACAGCATGCCGACGCCAATGCCCCAGAACACGCCCGCCGCCTGCTTTCCCCCGCCCTCCGCGGCCACCAGGACCTCCGCCGAGGCCATCCCCTCTGGGTAGGGCAGCTTGCCATGCTCGCCCTTGATGAGGTAGCGGCGGAGCGGGATCATGAACACGACCCCGATCAGCCCGCCAGCCAGCCCCAACAGCGTGATCTGCGCCCACGCCGGCTCCATACCCCAGATGAACAGGGCTGGAATCGTGAAGAGGACCCCCGACGCGACCGAAGAGGACGCCGACCCGACGGTCTGGGAGATGTTGCTCTCGAGGATGGTGTGGCGGACGCCGAGGGTGTCGAGCACGCGGAAGACCACCACCGTGAGCACCGCAATCGGGATGGACGTGCTGATGGTGAGACCGGCCTTGAGCCCCAGATAGGTGTTGGCGGCGCCGAACACCATGCCCAGCAGCGCGCCGGTGATCACCGCCTTGAATGTGAACGCGGCCATCGTCTGTCCGTAGGTGAACGGGACGAAGGTCTCGCCTTCCTTGAGTTCGTATGCGGTTGGGGGAAGCCGTTTGGTGGGCACGGTCATGCTGCTCCGCAGAGGTGACGGCGCGAATCTGGTGCGCGGTGCGGCCGTCGGCAAGACAGCTGACGGCGAGACGGCAAGACGGCAAGACGGCGAGCGGATGGCAAGACGGCACGGCAGAAGGCGAACAACTGGCGCGGGGCGATCCGTTCGCTAGAGCTCGATGCGTCCGCCTCGGCTGAGGCTCAATGCCATGGACGCAACATGCAAGAGCGGGGATCCCAGACGGTGACCGACCGGCAGGGACTCGCGCGCTGCCGCCAGGAAGGACGCGGCGTCATCGAAGGGCGGCAGCTCCGTCCACGCGCGGCCGATTTCCCAGGGGAAATGCGCGTCGGAGCTGGCAAAGGCCGGCAGCCCGGCGGCGACGGCCGCCCCTGCCGCGCGGCGATTCCAGGTCGGTACGAACGCCCGGGCATTGAAGACTTCCACCACGTCGGCCACGGCCAGGACGCGTGCGGCTCGCTCTGCGCTGCGGGTGAGGTAGGCGTACGGGTGCGGGACGTACACCACGCCTCCCTGGGCGCGAATCGCGGCAGCGGCTTCCACCACCGGCAGTCCATCGGGAAGTTCCTCACGCAGGAACAGCCCGATCAGATCGACCTCCTCGCGGCAGCGCAGTTCCTGTCCCACGATGACCCGGGCAGGATCCAGCGCCGCGGCGGCGAGGGCCCCGTCGATCCGGCCGTGGTCGGTGACCGCAATCCGGTCGAGCCCCGCCGCCGCCGCTCT
>JAOUDR010000171.1 GCA_029859185.1 Gemmatimonadota bacterium | reverse complement strand
GATCCCGCGTGCGGATGGTGAGCGCACGCACCAGCGCCCGTTCGATCGATCCACCGAGTTCCCGCATGCGCGCATGGTGCCGCTCCGGCAAGTCGGTGAACTTGCCAAGCTCGAGAGACTCATCCGTCTGCCACATGCCGGGCGGCTCGCCGAGCAGCATCTCGTAGAGGACGCAGCCCAGGCTGTACACGTCGGTCCGGGCGTCGAGGTCGCGCTCGCCCGCCGCCTGTTCGGGGCTCATGTATCCCGGGGTGCCAAGCGCCAAACCCGTCTGCGTGATGTTCGCACCGCCGGCCGTGCTCACGGCCCGCGCGATGCCGAAGTCCGCGACCATGGGATGCCCGTCGGCGAACAGGATGTTCTCCGGCTTGATGTCGCGGTGCAGGACGCCTTGCCGGTGGGCGTAGCTCAACGCGTCGCCGACGTGCTGCACGATGCCGAGGGCGGCCGCGGTCTCGAGGCGGGTCTCGCGGCGCAGGCGTGCACGCAGCGATTCGCCGTCGATCAACGGCATGACGTAATACAGGAACCCGGCAGCCGCTCCCGAATCGTGGAGTGGAACGATGTGTGGGTGCGTCAGGCGCGCGGCGATCTCGATTTCCTTGAGGAACCGTTCCGCGCCCAACGACGCGGCGAGTTCCGGCTTGAGCACCTTGATGGCGACGGAGCGGTTGTGCCGGACGTCGTGGGCCAGGTGCACGGTCGCCATGCCACCTGCTCCGATTTCCCGCTCGACCACATAGCGGTCACGGATTGCGTCGGTGAAGGCGGCGGGAAGGTCGGGCATCTGAGGAAGATAGGGGCGGGGGTGCGCGGCCGTTACCTCGATGCCAGAACGCCGCCGCGGAGGTCCGGTGTGGCTGACGCAGGGGATTGACCCACCTTGCAGGAGTCTCACATCGTGTGCCACGACACACCTCTCCCGAGCCCCGAGCGGAGGAGCCCACCATGAGACATCGCGAGCTGTCCCGACGGGATTTCGTCAAGACCAGTACCGGCGTGTTGGTCGGCGCCGCGACGGGAGGCCTTGGCCTCGGCGCAACTAGGATCGGTGCGCGGGGAGAGCCGTCGTCGTCAGCGTCGTCAGAATCAAGAACGACAGAGTCGCGTATGCGGTCGAGCAGGCGATCGACCTGCTCGGTGGCATCGAGACGGCTACCAGGGACAAAGACCGCATTGGAGGAAACTCACTAGGCCACAACCGGCCGACCGGCGCGACGGACTTCTCGTTGATCGTCCTGTTACCCATGTCACAGATGCGCCGGCGGCTTCCCCCCTAGCGTTCGTTCCATGTTGACGCGCCATTCGAGGTCCGCACGGGTCTTGCTGGCGGGCGGCCTGCTCCTGCTCGCGACACAGGCCTGTGTCGTGCCGGATCCGGATGAGGCGATCTGGATCCGGATCCCGCCGGACGATCCTCTCGAGGCGGTCGCCGAATCGTTGGCGACGCACGGGATCGTGCCCTCGGCCGCCGCGTTCGCGCGGTTCGCGCGTCTCGGCCGCAAGCACCGCGGCATCAAGCCCGGCGTCTACCCGTTCGTCCCGGGGACGCCGATGGGCCGAGTGCTCGCCGACCTGCGGAAGGGGCGGCCCGACGCGGTGCGGATTCGCGTCAAGGAAGGCGTCTGGCTGGCCGAGCTGGCCCCCGTGCTGAGCCGCGTCCTCGACCTGCCACTCGACAGCCTGACCGCGGCCGCGCGCGACTCCACGCTCCGCGCGCGGCTTGGCACAACGGCCGAAACGGTGGAGGGGTATCTCCTCCCGGGGACGTACTACGTGCCCGTGCAGTCGACGCCGCCCGAGGTGTGGCGCCAGCTGGCGGACGCGTTCGCCGCGCGGTGGAAACCCGAGTGGGATGCCCGGCTCGACACGCTTGGCCTCTCGCGCCACGAGTTGGTGACGCTCGCGTCGATCATCGAGGGCGAGGGCGGGGGAGCGGGCGAGTTGGCACTGATTGCGTCGGTCTATCACAACCGGCTGGCGCAAGGGCTCAGACTCCAGGCGGATCCCACCGTGGTCTATGCCCTCGGCACGCGCACCCGGCTCTACAACAAACACTACGGGTTCGACTCCCCCTACAACACGTACCAGGTGAACGGCCTCCCGCCCGGACCCATCGGGCAGCCGTCACGCGCCAGCATTCTGGCCGCGCTCTACCCGGCCGAAACCGACTTCCTCTATTTCGTCGCGACGCGGAACGGTCACCACGAGTTCTCGCGCTCCTACCGGGAGCACCTCGTCACGATCCGGACCCTGCGGAGACGATGACGGTGCTGGGCGGCGGGGGCGCCACCGTCACTTTCCGTGTTGTGCGCACCGTCACGGAGTCGACGCGAGCGCTCGGCGTATCCTGCGGGGTAGAGCCACGGCACTCCGTGAGGCCGATGGCTGAATGTGGCGCACGCGTCCGAGCTCCCTTTGGTGTACGCGGCGCCAACTCGAGTGGAGGTACCATGAAGCAGACCGCACCGCGCGCATTGCGTCCACTGCTGGCGCTCACGATCGCGACCACGCTGATTGCACCATCGGCGCATGCCCAGCGATTCGCACTCGCACCCACGATCGGGATCTACGCGCCGACCCAGGAGCTGGTGAGCGGGATCGTCAACGGCGGCGGCACCATCGCCTTCAAGCAGCAGGTGGGTCTTGCCGTTGGTGGGCGCATGGGGCTCAGCTTCGGCTCCCACATCGGCCTCACAGCCACCGGGTCGTACGTGCCCAAGAGCCTGCAGGCCACGGTCACCCAGAACGGCGTCGCCCAGAACACCGAGGACTACACCAACCTGTGGTTCGGGACCGGCCGCCTGAACGTCTGGCTCCTGCCGCCGTCGAGCATCCTCGCGCTCGGCGTGAACGGGGGCGTGGGTGTCGTGGGCCGGGGTGCGACCGTCGTGATCGATGACGTCGGCAACCGGTACGTGGATCAGTCGCGGACCGACGTCGGCGGCGTCGTGGGCGGCACGGTCGGCCTCAACCTCGGCGTGATCGGCCTGTTCGTGTCGCTGGACGACTACATCTACAAGCCGAGCGTGTTCGAAGACCTCGGCGTGAAGTCGCCGACGCAGAACGATCTGCAGTTCTCGTTCGGATTCGGCACCCGGTTCTGAGGCCGCGGGGCGCAGTCGCGGGCTCCTGCGTGACCAGAGGCGAGCGCCCGACCGGTTGGTCGGGCGCTCGCGTCTTTGGGGGGTCGTGATTGCTCAGCTCCGAGGTGGCCGCCACCTCGACGCGGTGTGAGCAGGAGTGTCCCAGGTGACGCGCCGAGCGCGAGTTACGGCGCCGCGAACAGACCCTCTCGCCGAAGAAACCCCGCAGAAACGCGTCGTGCGTTTGTGACGGAGGTCATCGTTGACCTCCGGACACCCAGGCAAAATGGGGCATTCCCGAAATGCCCGGTGCGGTACCGAATGCGGAGTGTATCCGCTGCGGTTGTCGTTTGCGGTTGTCGTTGTCCCGGGCACAATAGGAGGAGTGAACCGTATGCAGTCACTGCAAGCGTTCGTTCCAACCGAGTGGCAGGGGACGTTCGATCTCCTGACGGCGCCCGTCGCGTGGATTCCCGGATGGCACCTCGCGATGATGAATTTCGTGTGGTACGGCGACACCACGCTCGAGATCGTGTTGAAGCGCGTGGTGGTGCTGCTGCCCATGCTGCTCGTGCTCACGGGTGTGTGGGTCACGATGGCGTCGCTCTATACGATCCCGTTCCGGTCCAACCGCGGGAGGTTTGCGACCGCGATGCTGACCTCGTGGTGGGACGCGGGACGCACCACGTGGTTCTACTGGGCCGGCATCGTGCAGCTGACCGTGGTGCTGGTCGGGTGGGTCTGGAGCCTGGTGCGGCTCGCCGGGCGGATCGTGGTGGCGGCCGTGACGGCGGCGTTCCAGTCGCCGCTCCGACTGCTCGACTGGACCTCCCGCAACTACTTCAAACCGGGCGTGCCCTGGCTCGCCTTCCTGGCGCTGCTGCTCTGGTCGGCGGTCGAGGCGCTGATCTTCATGTACACACTGCAGCCGACGCTCACGGAGGTCCTCGCGGGCATCACCGGGTTCGAGCCGGATCCGCGGGTCGTGGCGCCGCTCCTGTGGATCTTCCTGTTCTTCCTGGTGCTGGGCAGCTTCGCGTGCGTGCACGCGCTGGCCATCGCGCTGCGGGAAAAGAACGTCGCGGGCATCGTGCAGATGTCGTTCGTCGAGCTGTTCGTGATGTTCTTCGAGGTGGTGTTCCTCTATCGCGAGCTGATCGACGCGGTCACGCCGTGGGTGGCGCAGACGACGAGTGAACAGCTGCAACTGGGGCTCGTGTCCACCCTGCTGCTGGCCTCCTTCGGGTGGGTCGGCGTGCGGGGCATGACCTGGTTCCTGTTCGGCCGCTACGGCACGCCGGCGCTCGTGGCCGTGCTGGCGCGTGAGACGATCAGTCAGGGTGGCACGGCGGGGCAGGTCGCCCTCGTCCCGCAGCCGGAGTTCTGGAAGGCGCCGGTCGCCGCGCTCAAGGCGGAGACCGAGTGGTTCGAGCGTGAGGCGCGCAAGGTCTTCGCATTGCTCTCGCTGCCCGTGCTGCAACTCGTGGCCGCCGCGATGAACTTCCCGGTGGTGGCGCTGGGGTCGCGCCCGCTGTTCGCGCTGCCGTTCCGGAACCTCGACGAGGTCCTCGTCAAGACGCCGCGGATCGGGTTCGGCAAGGGCCCAATCGCGGCCGCGCGGCCGCAGCCGGCCCACGACGCGGGAGGGGCATGATGCGCGCGACGCGATCGATGCTGGCGCTCGGCGCGGCGGCGACGCTCCTGGTCTCCTGCATGCCCGCCGAGGGCACCCGACAGGCCCGGTCCACGCTGGTGATCGGGATCGACGTCAGCGGGTCGTTCCGGGCCCGGGGCCATTACGACGACGCAATCGACTTCGCCGCGCACTACCTGTACGGACACCTGAACGGGCTCGGCGATCTCCGGGTGCCGTCCGCGGTGTTCGTCGGCTCGGTGGGGGGCGCGCGGGTTGGCGAGCCCAAGTCGTTCCAGCCGATGCACGCGTTCCGGGGCAAGGGCGTGGACGAGATCGCCGAGCAGCTGCGCGCGTACTTCCCACCGGAGGACGCCTTTACCGACTTCAACGCGTTCTTCGGACGGGTCGCGACCCTCGTCAAGCGGCAAGGCCTCGTGCTGGCGCCGCTCGACGTGGTGGTGTTCAGTGACGGGATTCCCGACCAGACGCGGAACAGCTCCCTGGACACGACCGATGCGTATGCCCGGATCGACGTGAGTCCGCTGGAGTATCTGTCGCGCAGCGTGACCGTACGGCTGCTCTACGGCTCCCCGACGGCGTCCGTGGCGTGGGAACGGCAGATCGAGCGCCAGCGCGTGCGGATGTGGACCGTGGACGACCAGGTCATGACCGGATGGCGCGAGCAGGCGGACGGTGGCGCGCCGATGGAGGCGCAGGACGCACTCTGGGACTGGATCGGGGACAACGTGGACTTTCGCGTGCGGAGTCGCCGGCTGTAGGGACACGCGATCGGGGTGGCGGGGCTCCGCGACGGGGCCGCCGCCGTCCCGGGGCGTGTGGCGGGCAGGTGTCCCTCGGCCGTTCGGTTCCGTTGCTCTGGTTGACAGGAGCGGCGCAGGTTCGGATCATGCGCTAGGCGATCGGAGGGCGCCGCACGGCCTGCGGAAAGGGTCAAACCCACCTCCGGTGATGCAGCAGATACGACCTTCTTTTCAGCCCGACCGAGCAGGCCGCGGGCGTCTGTGAAAGGAAGGCGCTCCATGCCCTCGTCACTTCCGCGGCACCCCAGTCTCGACCACCTCAAGAAGCAAGCGAAGATGCTGCTTGCGGCGCAGCGCCGCGGGGTCCCCGCGTCCTGTGGCGTGTTCCGGTGAGTTCGGCGGTTTGCCGCCCGGACCGAGGAGGAGATCCTCGCCGCCACGGTCTCGCTGGCCGATGCACAACTCGCCCTGGCGCTGCACTACGGGTACGCCAGCTGGAAGGAGATGACCGACCAGGCGCTGTCGCATCCCCCCAGCACCGAGTTCTCGCAGAAGGCCGTCCACGAACGCGCGGAGGAGCCCATCCCGGACTACGCGGGAGCCGGCGTGCCATTGGCGGTGGTCGCGGCCCTGAACCATGCCGGCGTCCCGGTCCGGTTCATGGAGTTCGCGGCGGCCAGCGGCTGGGCGTTCAGCTTCGGCTACTCGTACGACGATGCCTCCGCCGCGTACATGGCCGTACGGGGCAATCCCGAACGCGACGGCCCACTCGAGACGTTCGCCTTTCTCCCGGTGCAGTATGGGTTGACGTACGAGATGGCCCGCACGGCTGACCCGGACCAGCTCTGGGACTTCGCGCAGCGGCACGTCGACGCCGG
>JAOUDR010000170.1 GCA_029859185.1 Gemmatimonadota bacterium | reverse complement strand
GCCTCGACCGCCGGATGCACCGGCACCCGCTCCGCCGCAATCTCGACCCGCACGCCCGACGCCGCCGCCAGATGTCCGGCGTCGCCAACGAGCCCGTCACTCAGGTCGATCATGGCGGTGGCACCGTGGTCGCGCAGCCACCAGGACTCGGCGATCCGGGGTACAGGATGCGCGAATCGCTCCCGCAGCCCCGGCGCGGGGTGCAGGCCGGCCTCCCACGCCGCCACCGCCGCGCGCGGTGCTCCGAGCTGCCCCGTCACCCACAGCCCGTCACCCGGTCGGGCCCCGCGCCGCCGCACCGCCCGCTCGGCACGACCAACCACGGTGACGTCAATCGTCACCTGCGGCGCGCGCACGAGGTCGCCGCCCCACAGCTCCGCGCCGGCTGCGCCGGCCGCGCGCACGATGCCATCCATCAGCCACTGGAGGAACTCGCCGTCGAGCCCGTCCGGCACGCCCACCGCCGCGAGCACGCCCAGGGGCTCGGCCGCGACCGCTGCGAGGTCCGATAACGCCGCGGCACACGCACGCCACCCCACCTCGGTGGCCGTGAGCCACTCGAGCCGGAAGTGCCGACCCTCGACCGCGAGGTCGCACGAGAACGCCAGCCGCACGCCGTCCACGGTAATCAGCGCCGCATCGTCGCCCACGCCGCGCAGCCGTGGGCTCAGGTGCCGGAACACGGCCCGCAGCCGATCGAACTCGCCGCCGGGACCGAGCGGGAGCGTTCCGCCCGTCATGGATCGATGGCCTCGCGACTGAACCGTACGAGACCGGCTTCGGTGGCCAGCCAGAGATAGCGCTCGGTGACCGCGATGCCGCGTACCGCCGCGGGGACGTCCTGCGGTACCGGGAACGGAACCACGGCCTGCGCCACGAGCTTGACCCGCGCGAGCCCCGCGCGCCCACCCACCCAGAGTCCCCGCGCGTCGCCCGCGAGCGCGTAGATGGGGGCCACCTCCCCGATGATGCGGCTCACGGTCCACGGCCCCGACCCGACCCGCCAGAGCAACCGGTCCGCGGTGGCCGCCACCACGGTATCGCCGTACACGGTCATCGCGGTAATCGCGGAGCGGAGATCCATCAGCGTGTCCGCGCCGGGCGCATCGAACACCTGGCCGTCGGGGGCCGCCAATCCCAACCCTTCCGTGTATCCGACCCACGCCGAGTCGCCGCCCGTAATGGCGAGCGCCAGCGCCGGGATCCGCGGCCCTTCGGTGCGGAGTACCAGGACGGTATCCGGCGGGATACGCACGATCCCGCGTGCCGTGGCCACCCACGTGCCGCTGGGACCGTTCGCGAGCGCGAACACCTCGTTGTCCGGCAGGCCATCCACCGTCTGCAGTCGCCGGGTGGCGACCCCCGGCTCGACCCGTACGATCCCCTGATCGGTCGCCGCCCAGATCTCATTGCCCCGCTGGATCAGCGCCCGCACCGCCGACGCCCGGAATCCCGTGCCGGGCGGTCCCTCTTCATACGCGAAGCGCTGGAGATCCTCGGAGACGAAGGTGAGACCGGAGCGTTGGCCCTGCTCATCCGATCCCACCCACACGCCGTCATGCACCGCGAGCACCGCGCCGGCACCGGGACTCAACAGCCCGGCCGGGACCGGCTCGATGCGCGCTACGAGCGCGTCCACGAACACGAGTCCCATCCCGTTCGTGCCGAGATAGTACTCCTCGGTTCCGGGCACCACGGTGGCACTGGTGAAGCGGAAGGAGCGCAGCCGATCGTCGAGCAGCGCCTGCGTCCCCATGGTGCGGAGGTAGGGTATCCTCCGCTCCAGATCCGCGGATGACAGGGGCGCGATGCGCCGGCCCGGAGGCGGCGGGGCGGCGGGCGCTGGGCTGAATCCGGCGCGCGGCAGGAGGTGCCAGCCGCTGACGGTGAGCAGGAAGATGCCCTGGAACGTGTCGTCGCGGTCGAACGCGAGATCGCGCACGCCGCCCGGTACCAGGAACGCATCGAAGCTGCGAAATCCCCGCCGGTACCGGACCACGCCGGACACCGTGGCAAGCCAGACCGCATCCTCGGCGGGATCGGCCAGTGCCGCCGCGATGGGCTCGCGCGGATAGCCGTCGGCGACGGTGACCGGAGGCGCCCACTGCTGGAACCGCCGGTCATAGATCCCGAGCCCCGTGGCGGTGGCGGCGTACACGTAGCTCTCGGTCGCGGCCACCGCGAACACCATCTGCTGATCGGTGATGACCACCCGTTCGTCTTCGCGCCAGAACCGCGCCTGGGCGGCGAGGGGCGCTGTGCCGGCCAGGCCGAGCAACAGGAGGACCGGACCGGTCCGCGTCACGAGATCGCGGGTGGGTCGAGCGTCAGGAGGACGGGAGGTGTAGGGGCGACAGGCCGCGCCAGCATCTCCCAGACATCGGGATACGCCGCCGCGACGTCATCCGGCCGCGTGGCGCGGACGCCGCGGCGTTCGACGATCAGATCCGCCGCCCGGCCCAGGACGTGGGCCCCAAGGGCCGCCGCATCGACCGGCGCGAGGCCACGCGCCAGAAACGCCGCGATCGTTCCCGCCAGGAGATCGCCGCTCCCACCGGTCGCGAGGGCGGGGTTCCCGGTTCCCACGACCCGCACCGTGGCGTCTCCGGCGATGACGGTGGGGACGCCCTTGAGCAGGACGGCGGAACGGCGGACCGGCGAGACGGCGGACAGGGTCGCGAGCGCCGCGCTCGGCGCGGCGAAGGGATCGTCGCGCGCGAGTTCTGCCAGGCCGGGGAACTGCGCGGCGAACTCGCCGGGATGCGGTGTGAGCACTCGCGCGGCATCCCCCACGGCCGCAAGACCGGGCACGTGCAGGGCGTCGGCGTCGAGGACGATGGGCGCATTCGCCCGCGCCACGACCTGGTGCGCGAACGCGGACCGTTGCTCCCCACGCCCGAGCCCTGGTCCGAGCACGATGGCATCGGCCCAGTCGAGCGCCTCCGCGAGATCGGGCTCGAGACCGGGTCCCAGGGCGGTCGTGACGGTGAGGGCATCGGGCAGGTTGGACTGCGCGGCGTTGAGCGAGGTCTCGGGGAGCGCGAGTTTCACCAGCCCCGCACCGCAGGCAAACGCCGTCCGGGCCGCATGCATGGCCGCGCCGGCCATCCCGACCGCGCCGCCGACGATCAGCACCCGTCCGCGGTTGCCCTTGTGCATGGCGGGCGTAAACCCCGGCAGGACGGATCGTGCCCACGCATCGGTGACGAAGTGGGGCCACGACGGCTCCGCCGGCGGGAAGCCGATCTCCACGACCACGACACGCCCGACCCACTCGCGCGCCCGGAGGTGCCCGCGGCGCAACCCACCGAACGTGACCGTGAGCGCCGCGCGGATGGGGCCGTGGGCGATGCCCGTACTGAGGTCGAGACCCGTGGGTCCGTCAATGGCGGCGACCGGCGCACCGTGCGCGGCCACGATCCGCGCCACCTCGGCCAGCGGTCCCCGTGGCGCATCGCTTGCCCCCGTGCCAAGCAACGCATCCACGATCACCCCCGCCGGCGGCCAGCGCTCACCCGACTCGACCCACTCCACCCCCTCGGCCAGGGCGAGCGTGCGGTTGGCCTCGCAATCGGGCGACCGCTCGCGGGGCAGATCGGTGCCCCAGACGCGTACGCCGGCCGCCCGCAGCGCGCGCGCCACCACCCATCCGTCTCCACCGTTGTTGCCGGGACCCGCCACCACGAGCACGCCACGATCGAGCGCGTTGGGGAACTCCCGGGCGATCACGCCGGCCGCGCCCCGCCCCGCCGACTCCATCAGCACGCGGCTGGGAATGCCGGCCGCCGCGCGCGCGCGCGCGTCCCACGCCGCGGACTCCGCGGCCGTGAGCACGGGAATCGTCGGGTTGATCGTCATGAAAAGGCGTCAGGCGGCGGAGCCGCCGCGAGCTACTTGAAGCTCTGGCCGATGGCCCGACCGAGCGAAATCTCGCCGTTGTCGATCCGCAGATTGAAACCGCAGTCGGGACTCGTACACACCCAGGCCTTGTACGTGATCGGTGCCCCGTCCCGCCCGTAGTCCGAGAGTGGGATCAAGACTCCCTGTCCACACTTCCGGCACGCCGGCCACTCCCGCGCTTCCATCACGACCCCCTTCCGGCCTCGGCGGACGATTGCCCGCCCCCGTTCCGCTGCACTCCTACCCACGGATATGCGTGTTCAAACGCCTCGACGAAGTCGAACACGTCGTCGAAATCCTCGATCCGATCCTCCGGCTGCTGGGCCAGGAGGCCCACCTCGATGAGGTGGTACACCATCGATCCCAAGTCCTGCGTGCGGTGGATCCCCCAGTGCATCAGGACCGTGCGCGACGTGAGCCCGAACTGCTCGAGCGCAAAATCGCGACAGGCCAGCGCCAACGCGTCACCGGAGATGTGTCCCCGTACCGGCCGCCGCAGCTGGCAGTACTCGAGGGCCGCCAACACAAACGCATACGCCGACGCGGGATATCGCCCGTGCGTCGCCGCCAGGCGCTCGATCAGGTCCTCGGCCAACTCGGGCTCGCTCACACCCCCAAAGTGCCGAGCCTGGGGATGGGAAGCAAGAGTCCGCCTACTCCGTCGCGCTGACCGTGACGCTGCCGAGCGGAAACGCCGCCGTGAGCTCGTGGACACCCTTGCGGACGCCAGCAAGCTGCGCGTCGTCCTCCCGGCCGGCGATGGCGGCGTTGATCAGGTCCGCCACCCGCCGCATTTCGGCCTCCATCATTCCACGCGTCGTCAGGGCCGCCGTCCCGACCCTGATACCACTCGTCACGAACGGCGATTCGGGATCGCCCGGAATGGTGTTCTTGTTGATGTGGATTCCCACGGAATCCAGGACCGCCTGGGCCGCCTTGCCCGTGAGTCCCTTCGTCCGCAGGTCCACCAGCAGCATGTGGGAGTCCGTCCCACCGGACACGAGCGCAAACCCGTGTTCCGCGAGCCGCTCGCCCAACGCCACGGCGTTGCGCACGACCTGGGCCGCGTAGACCCGGAACTCGGGTCGGAGCGCTTCCCCAAACGCCACCGCCTTGGCGGCGATGATGTGCTCCAGGGGACCGCCCTGCATCCCGGGAAACACCTGCTTGTCCACTGCTTTGGCCCAGGACTCGGTACAGAGGGTGAACCCGCCCCGCGGCCCGCGCAGCGTCTTGTGGGTCGTGCTCGTCACGATATCCGCGTGCGGCACCGGAGACGGATAGACGCCGCCGGCAATGAGGCCGGCGTAGTGCGCCATGTCCACCAGCAGGACCGCGTCCACCTCGCGCGCGATCGCCCCAAACGCGGCGAAGTCGATGACGCGCGGGTAGGCACTGGCGCCGGCGATGATCAACTGGGGACGCACCGCCCGTGCCTGCTCGCGCACTTGATCCATGTCGAGCAGCCCCGTCTGCACGTCCACGCCGTACTGCTCGGCCACGAAGATCTGGCCGCTCACGTTGACCGGTGAGCCGTGGGTCAGGTGGCCACCGTGCGACAACGCCATGCCGAGGATGCAGTCGCCGGGCTTGAGGACCGCGAAGTACGCCGCGAGATTGGCCTGCGCCCCACTGTGGGGTTGGACGTTGGCGTGCGCGGCTCCAAAAAGCTGCATTGCCCGCTCGATCGCCAATCGCTCGACCTCGTCGACCACCTCGCAGCCCCCGTAGTACCGCCTGCCGGGGTAGCCCTCGGCGTACTTGTTCGTCAGCTCCGAGCCCATCGCGTCGAGCACCGCGCGGGACGTGAAATTCTCACTCGCGATCAACTCGAGGCCCTCTTCCTGCCGCCGAGCCTCGAGTTGAATCAACGCGGCGATCTGCGGGTCCACGTCTCCGATCGGGAGATGTCGCATCACGACCTCAGATCCGGTGCGGGAGGCGCTTGTCCCGCTCCGCCGCCGCCACCCGCTCTTCCGCCAGCCGATCGGCCGCCCGGTAGGACGGAATGCCCTCGTCGCGCGCGATCTCGAGCACGCGAAGCACCGTGTCGAAGATCTCGCCTGCCTTGGTGTGCGACTGCTCCAGGGACCAGCCCTCGATTTCCGCATTCACGTTGATCAAGCCGCCCGCGTTCGCGACGTAGTCCGGCGCGTACACGATCCCGCGGCGTTGCAGCGCATCGCCGTGACGCTCTTCCGCGAGCTGGTTGTTGGCCGCGCCGCAGACGATGGCCGCCCGCAGCACCTTGATGGTGTCATCGTTGATGATGGCGCCCAACGCACACGGCGCGAACACGTCCGCCCGGACGCCGTAGATCGCGTCGCGCGCGACCACCCTGGCGCCGAACTCGTCGGCCACGCGCTTGGTCCGCTCGGCGCTCACGTCGCTCACGATCAGCTGCGCACCAGCCTCGTGGAACAGCTTGCAGAGGTAGTACCCGACGTGCCCCACCCCCTGCACCGCCACGGTCTTGCCGCTGACGTCGTCG
>JAOUDR010000169.1 GCA_029859185.1 Gemmatimonadota bacterium | reverse complement strand
CCAGAGCGGACGCGCTCGAGCGCGCCGCTCGTGCCGGGCGTTAGGCGGACACCCGACCATGGCTCCGTACGCCGGGCGCCGCATCTTCCGCACCTCTCCTTGGTTGCTGGCTCTCCTCGCAACAGCGGATTTGCTGTTTGTCGCCGGGGCCTGCGTGCTCTACCGGCAAGACGGGCCAGCCTTGATGACGCTCGGTCTTGGCGTGCTCACGGTCGTCGGGGCAGTGGGACTGCTGGATGCCCTGACTCGCCGGGTCGTGTTGGAACGGGACGCACTTCGGGTGACCGGCCTCTGGGCGCGCCGGAGCTATGAAAGGCGGGAGATTCTGGGCGTGCGCCAAGAGAAAGGGACCTCACCCTCCCTCAAGCTGGCGGACGGTGGTTGGGCCAAGCTTCCCCCGGACGTCGGCCGGAGCATCGGCAACTCAATTCGGGCCTGGTTGAAGGCGGACCCCTAGCTGGCTGACCGGTGAGCGCCGCCTACCATGAAGCTGACCGGCCCCTTCGTTCAAGAAGAGCAGAGCTTGGCGCTTCGTGAGTCCCCGGCTACGTGCATCGACGGACGCGGCGCACGGTCGCCCGGCGACGGTGTCGAAGGAGATCACCCGGACACCATGCAGGGCGCACCTGGCTTCAGCAGTCGTTCACTCCTGCCGCGCGCGCCACTCGGCCGCCACCTCCCGGACGGGGCGCTTCTCGACGTCCACGAGATAGTTGAAACGCTGCATCGTGGCCTCGTCGAGCGTTCCACTCAATGCCGCGAGCGCGGTACGCGCGGCGGGGAATCGCTCGAGTGTCTCGGCACGGATCACCGGGACCGCCTCGTAGGGCGGGAAATACCGGCGATCGTCTTCGAGATGCACGAGATCGAGTGCGGTGATCTGGCCGTCGGTCGAGTTGCCGGCGATGAGGTCCACCTGGCCGTCGGCCAGAGCGCGATAGACGAGTCCCAGATCCATCTCGGCGGGTGGCGCCGCGAACGCGAGACCGTAGGCCGCGACCAGTCCGCGATACCCGTCGGCCCGCTCGGTGAACTCGTAGCCGAATCCCGGCCGCCAGTTTCGCGCGTGCGGGACGGCGTCGGAGACGGTCGTCAGCCCCAGGCGGCGGGCATCCGCGCCGCGCACCAGAATGGCAAACGTGTTCTCGAAGCCGAGCGCCTCGGTCCAGACGAGATTCCACCGCTCCCGGTAGGCGCTGTCCACGGCGGCACGCACGCGGACGGGATCGCGCTCCGGCGGGAGCCTGAGAATGGCCGAGTACGCCGTGCCCGTGTACTCTACGTACGCGTCTACCTGACCGGCGATGAGTGCCTCATGGCACACGAACGTCCCACCCAGGTTGAATCGCCGATCCACGGGGATCCCAGCGTCTTCGAGCTGCTGCGCCACGATCTCGCCGAGCAGGATCGACTCGGTGAAGTTCTTGGAGCAGATAGTGACGTGATCGCCGCGGGCGCAGCCCACCGTCGATGCCCCAGCGACGAGGAGCCCGGCGAGGATGGACGACCTCACGCGCGCGTTCCGCGGCGGCGCCAATCGAGCCGCCGCTCCACGAGGTGCAGACTGCCATCCAGCGCGAGCGCCATGGCCGCGGCGGGAATAGCTCCCGCGAGGATGACGGCATGATCCACCATCGCGACGCCGCGGAAGATGAACACACCGAGGCCACCAGCGCCGATGGCGGCGGCAATCGTGGCCACGCCGACGCCGATCACGGTGGCAACCCGCACGCCGGCCAGCATCACCGGTATCGCGAGCGGCAGCTCGACGAGCGTGAGCCGCTGCCACGACGTCATGCCGAGGCCGGTGGCGACGTCGCGCACCGTGGCGTCCACTTCAGTGATCCCGATGCAGGTATTGCGCACGATTGGCAACAGCGCATACACCACCAGCGCGACGATGGCAGTACGCGCCCCGATTCCGCCGATGAAGGGCAGGGGGATCAGGAAGCCGAACAGGGCGAGGCTCGGGATCGTCTGGAGCACGTTGGCCGTCCCGAGGATTGGGCCGCGGAGCCGCGGCATACGAGTGAGCGCGATGCCAGCCGGGAGCCCGATGGCCACGGCAATGCTCGTCGAGGCGGCCACCAGCCCGAGGTGCTCCAGCGTGAGCCGCACGACCTCTGCGCGGTTGGTCACGAAGAAATCGAAGACGTTCATCTGAGTTGCCGGAGCGCCTGCACGGCGGGGTCGTCGCTCTCCGCGAAGGCGTCACCAGTCCCGTCGAACCGAACGGTGCCACGCTCGAGAACGACGATCCGATGCCCGATCCGCACAGCTTCGTGCACGTCGTGCGTCACGAACACGACCGTCTTTGCCAGACGATTGGTGAGTTCGACGAACTCCTGCTGCAGCTCGGCCCGCGTGACCGGGTCGAGTGCGCCAAACGGTTCGTCACACAGCAGAATCGGCGGATCGGCCGCCAACGCCCGGGCCACGCCCACGCGCCGGCGCTGTCCACCCGACAATTCATGGGGAAACCGTCGCCCGAATACGGTCTCCGAGAGGCCCACGAGGTCGAGCAGCTCCGCAACCCGCTGCGCGCGGCGTTCCCGGTCCCATCCCTCGAGCCGCGGCACGATACCGACGTTCTGCGCCACGGTGAAGTGCGGAAAGAGGCCGATCTCCTGCACCATGTACCCAATCGAGCGACGGAGCCGCACCGGATCCCACGCGTTGTTTCCTGCCCCTCGACGACCGCGTTCCCCGCGGTTGGCTCGATCATCCGATTGACCAGACGCAGCGTGGTCGTCTTGCCCGAGCCACTCCGGCCGAGCAGAACCACCCGCTCGCCCTGATCGACGGTCAGCGAGACCGGCCCGACAAGCCGCTGGCCGTCGCGCACGACTTCCACGTCCCGAAGCTGGATGACGGGGGCTGGGAGCATCGTGCCTCGAACCTATCCCGGAAGTGCCGGGACGCCACCCGGCGGGCGCGCCGTCGATCCGGACGCGCGGCACCCGGAAACCGTGTATGATTGTGCGACCGTACGACCGATCGACCTTTCCCACCCATCCACCTCGACACGTCCCATGCGACCGATTGCGCTGCTTGCCTGTCTCGCACTCTGGCCACTCGCCCCGGCGATGGCGCAGGATACCGGAAGCTTCACCCGCGCCGACACGCTGCGCGGCTCCAACACCCCCGAGCGAGCCTGGTGGGACGTGACGTTTTATGATCTTCACGTCCGTGTGCATCCGGCCGACAGCAGCATCACGGGATTCAACGGGATCACGTACCGGGTGCTGGAGGCCGGACGGGAGATGCAGATCGATCTCCAGGTCCCGCTCGTGGTGGATAGCATGGTGCAGGACGGTCGCACGCTCACGTACCGCCGTGACGGGAACGCGTTCTTCGTGCGGCTGGCGGCGCGGCAGCGTGCCGGTGATGCGAAGACGGTCACCGTCTACTACCACGGTCAGCCGGTGGCGGCGCGGCGTCCACCTTGGGACGGCGGCTTCATCTGGGCCACCGACAGCCTCGGTGGGCCCTGGATTGCCACGGCGAACGAGGGTCTCGGCGCCAGCGTGTGGTGGCCCAACAAGGACTACCTCGCCGACGAGCCGGACAGCCAGCGCATCGCCATCACCGTGTCCGACCCGCTTCGGAACGTGTCGAACGGCCGTCTGCGTCGCACGACGCCGCACGACGACGGCACGACGACGTACGAGTGGTTCGTGACCGCGCCGATCAACAACTACAACGTGACCGTGAATGCGGGGCGCTACGAGCACTTCAGTGATTCGCTGGACGGAGAGGCCGGCCGCCTCACGCTCAACTACTGGCCACTCGCGTACCACCTGGACGCGGCGCGTCGGCAGTTCGCTCAGGTCAAGCCCACGCTCGAATGCTTCGAATACTGGTTTGGCCCGTACCCGTGGTACGCGGACGGCTATCAACTCGTCGAAACCCCGCACCTCGGCATGGAACATCAGAGCGCCGTCGCGTATGGCAACCACTTTCAGAACGGCTACCGCGGGCGGGACCTGTCCGGCACCGGCCTGGGACTCAACTGGGACTTCATCATCGTGCACGAGACGGCGCACGAGTGGTGGGGCAACAACATCACCTCGCAGGACCACGCCGACATGTGGGTCCACGAGTCGTTTGGGAACTACGCCGAGGGGATCTACACCGAGTGCCAGCTCGGCAAGACGGCCGGTGCCGCGTACGTGATCGGGACGCGTATCGGGATCCGCAACGACCGACCGATCATCCCGGCCTACGGGGTCAACGCCCAGGGATCGGGCGACATGTATCCCAAGGGCGGCAACATGCTGCACACGATCCGCCAGCTCGTGGACGACGACGCCAAATGGCGCGACATGCTCCGCGGACTCAACCGGACATTCCGGCACCAGACCGTGACCGGTCGTCAGGTCCAGGAGTACATGAGCCGTGAGGCGGGGATCGATCTCAGCCGGATCTTCGCGCAGTACCTCACGACGACCCAGATCCCTGAGTTCCAATATCGGCTCGAAGGCACGACGCTCGCGTACCGCTGGGCGAACGTGGTTCCGGGCTTCGACATGCCGCTCGCGATCATGGTGCCGGGGCTCGGGACACAGGTCGTGCACCCCACCGAGGCGTGGCAGACGCTCGCCGTGCCCTCGCGGCGGGCGGCGGACCTGACGGTCGACGAGAACTACTACGTGACCGCGCGCAACGTGGGTATGGAGGGAACAAGCAGGGGACGTTGATGGCGCCGCGCCGCGGCCCGCGACGCGGGGGACCCCGTCAGTTTCACTGACAGGGCCGAGCCGCGAGTCTTACTCGTGCGAACTTCGCAGCGCTCTCCCGACCTTTCCCCGTCGGCGGTATCAATGCCGGCTGAGGCAGGGCACCATGAATACAGAGTGGCGCGGCGGCGTGAATGCCGGCTGACACGGGGCGCGATGAATACGGCTGCCGTGGCGCGGCTGAGAGCCGCGGCTCGGCCCTGCCGCTGAAGCGGCGAGCGCAGCCGCAGGTATCCAAACGTCCCCCTGCCGTGTCAACGCCAAATGCTCTCAACGCGTCTAGTAGCCAGCCGCGCCCCCCTGCATGCGAGGATCCGGAACGCCGAGCCATCCGGTGGGGGTCCGGATGATGGCCGCCACTTCTCCGCTGTACCCCCGTCGCTCGGCCAGCGCATAACCCATCGCCTCCAGCCGCGCAATCGTGGCGGGAGACAACCCACCCCGCTCATACCGGAGGGTGTCGGGCAGGTGCTGGTGGTGGACGCGCGGTGCCGCGACCGCCCGCTCCAGCGGCATCCCATGGTCGATGACGTTGCTGATCACCTGGGCCACGGTCGTGATGATGGTCGGTCCGCCCGGTGTCCCGACGACCAGTAACAACTCGCCTGCGGGATCGAGCACGATCGTCGGGGTCATCGCCGAGAGCATGCGCTTGGCCGGGGCAATGGCGTTCGCCTCGCCCTGGATCAGGCCGAACTGGTTGGGTCGATTGGGGGCTGCGGCGAAGTCGTCCATTTCGTTGTTGAGCAGGAATCCGGCGCCGGAGACGGTCACCGCGCTCCCGAAACCACCATTGATCGTGGTCGTCACCGACACCGCGTTTCCTGCGGCGTCGACGACCGAGTAGTGCGTCGTCTCGACGTGCTCCGCCGGGCCGGGACCGATGGCGGCGGACGGGCTCGCGCGGTCGGGCGCGATGTCCGCGCGGCGCCCGTCGGCGTACTCCCGCGAGATCAGGGTGCCTACCGGCATGGAGACGAACGCCGGGTCGCCCAGATAGTGGTTCCGGTCGGCAAACGCGCGCCGCATCACCTCGGCCAGGAGGTGCACCTGATCGGCACTCCCGAAGGTGGGCAGCGTGTCGTATCCGCCGAGCATGTTGAGCATCAGGGCGAGGGTGATGCCGCCGGAGCTGGCCGGGGCCATGGAGTAGATCGTGTGGCCGCGGTACGAAAACGTGATGGGCTCCCGCCAGTGCGGTGCGTACCCCGCCAGGTCCGCCCTGGTGATGAGTCCACCGCCCCGCTGCATCTCCGCCGCAATGGAGTCGGCCACCCAGCCCGTGTAGAACACACCCGGCCCACTGTCCGCGATCGCCTGCAGCGTGCGCCCGAGGTCGACCTGGCGCAGCATCGTCCCGGAGTCCGGGGCCTGCCCGTTCACCAGGAACTGGCGCGCCGAGGCCCCGAACCGGGCGAGG
This sequence comes from Gemmatimonadota bacterium, assembly GCA_029859185.1. Lineage (GTDB taxonomy): Bacteria > Gemmatimonadota > Gemmatimonadetes > Gemmatimonadales > GWC2-71-9 > JAOTWJ01. The sequence continues at coordinate 257 of JAOUDR010000169.1, read as the reverse complement.
CGCTCGGCGTTGCCGGCAATGCCGCGGACGCGGGCTCCGTCGAGCACGAAGCCCTCCGTGGCGAGGCGGACGGCCGGGGCGATCACGGCGGCCCAGGGGAGCCGGCCGTAGCGGCGATGCGCCTCCGCCATGCCGGCCACGCTGCCGGGAACGCCGGCCGCGAGGTGTCCGGTCGTGATCGCGTCGGAGACGTTGCCCGCGGAGTCGATGTACATGTCACGGGTCGCGCCCGCGGGCGCGGTCTCGCGGTAATCGAG
>JAOUDR010000168.1 GCA_029859185.1 Gemmatimonadota bacterium | reverse complement strand
GCTCCACGGCAACGGCCCAGCGTGCCTTCTTCGTGCGCGGTTGAACTCGCCTCTAGCGGCCGCTACCTTCCGGCCGGCCCCCGCATCGAGATCGCGCCCATGACCGCAGTCGTACGACCTGCCACAGACCCCTCCACCACGGATCGGTCAGACGTCCGCCTCATCGTGCTGGGCGGCGTCCAGCTCGGCATCGTCACGAGCGTGGGCGTCACGGCGTTCGCGCTGCTGTCCCGGACGCTCGCAGGTCCCGCCGAGGTGGTGGTGCAGGCGGTGCTGCTCGTCGTCGGCGGGATCGTCTTCAGCTATGCGCCAAGCCTCGGGGTGCGTCCCCGCACGGTGGACGGCATTGCGTGGGCGACCTTGGTCGGCCTGCTGGGCGCGCTCGTGTTCACCGTGATCGACACCGCGCTGCTCCGTCCGCTGCAACTCTACCACTGGTCGTGGGACGCCATCGGGGGCGGGAGTGGATTCTGGTACATCCCGGTGTGGTGGATGGGCTCGGCGGTGCTGGCCTGGCTCGGTGCCTTGGTCGTGGCCACGGTGGCCCGAGGGGGCCGGGAGCCCGCTCCCCTCGTGATCGGGCTCCTGACCGCTGGGCTCGCGATCGTGCTGTTCGGGCTTGGGGTCGCGGTTCGCCTCCTCCCGTTCCACGCCGCGAGCATGGCCCTGGCCGTCGTCGCCGCGCTCGTTCTGCATGTGGCCATCGTGGCGGTCACCGCACGGCGGTGAGTGCGCACCGGGGCTTCCAGCTCCGACGGATCGGCTGGTTGCTCACACCACTCGTGGTGTGGGCAGCTTCGTTTGTGGGTGCCTGGCTCGGCGCCCTCCTCGCCGGACGAGTGGGCGGACCGGCGGGCGGGATCGGGCTCATGGCAGTGGGCGCGGGGGTCGTCACCGTCGTGGCCGTCGTGGTATGGGTGAGGTTGTTGCGGCGCGGCGCGGATCGCGCGGCCCATTTGCCGGGGGCGCCGTCACGCCTTCCTCCTGAGGAGATTCCGTGATGGCCAGGCGAACCTCCGTGTCGCTCGTTCGCGCCTTCAGGGATTTCGTCCGTCTCGAGGCGGCCGGCGGCATCGTGCTGCTGGTCGCGACCGCGCTCGCGTTGGCGTGGGCCAACTCCCCGTGGGCCCCGTGGTACGCTGCCCTCTGGGACACGCCGGTGGTGGTGGGGGTCGGTGCGTTCGGCATTGCCAAGCCACTGCTGCTCTGGGTGAATGACGGCCTGATGGCGTTGTTCTTCTTCGTCGTCGGGCTCGAGATCAAGCGGGAGGTCCTCGTCGGCGAGCTGGCCTCGCTGCGTCGCGCCACCCTCCCCGCCGCCGCGGCGGTAGGGGGCATGGTCGTGCCGGCGGCCATCTACCTCGGCTTGAATCTGGGCGGACCGGGCAGCCACGGGTGGGGCATCCCGATGGCCACCGACATTGCGTTTGCCCTCGGTGTGATCACGCTCCTGGGCGACCGCGTGCCGCTCGGGTTGAAGGTGTTTCTCGCCGCCCTGGCCATTGTGGATGACCTTGGCGCCGTCTTGGTGATCGCCATCTTCTACACGGCGGAACTCAACCTCGTCGCGCTGGGTGTCGGTCTTGGCATCTTCGCCGTTATGGTGGTGCTGTCGGGGGCGGGCGTCCGGCGCATCGGCCTTTACGGGTTGCTGGGAGTTGTCCTGTGGATCGCGTTCCTGAAATCCGGGATTCACGCAACCCTGGCGGGTGTCCTCGCCGCCGTGACGATCCCCGCGTCGGCACGCATCCACACCACCACCTTCCGCAGCCGCAGCCGGGAGTTACTCGATGCCTTCGAGATCCGCGACGTCGAGACCGGGACCCATCGGCTCTCCGCGGAGCAACAGGAGGTCGTGCTCGGGCTTGCCGGTGTGGTGCGGGAAGTCGAGAGCCCGCTCCATCGTCTGGAGCACGCGCTCCACCCGTGGGTCTCGTTCGTGATCATGCCGGTGTTCGCACTGGCCAATGCCGGCATCGTGCTCGGCGGGGGCCTGGTGGAGTCGGCTACGCACCCGGTGACCCTGGGGATCGTGCTGGGCCTCGTCGGCGGGAAGCTGATTGGCGTAGTGGGGTTCTCGTGGCTCGTGACGACCATCGGGCTCGCGGAACTGCCATCGGGCGCCACCTGGCGTCAGGTGACTGGCGTTGCCGCGCTCGCTGGCATCGGGTTCACGATGTCGCTGTTCATCGCTTCACTCGCGTTCGGCGACTCTCCGCTGCTCGACAACGCCAAGGTCGGTATCCTCGGCGCGTCGCTCCTGGCAGGCGTATTGGGGGTTGCCCTGTTGCTGACGGGACCTCGAGCGACCGCCGAGAGCGGCTAGCGCACGCAACCCGCCGCGGCCCGGCGCGCGGTCTCGGCCAGCACGGCGGCGCCCACCGCAATCGCCCCCTCCTCGGGCAGGAAACGCGACGTATGCGCCGCCACCGGCTCGCCGCCGCCGCCGGCACCGATGCGGAGGAAGCACCCCGGTATCCGCTCGAGATAGAACGCAAAGTCCTCCCCGCCGAGATTGACCGTCGGCAATAAGACCAGCGCCTGCGGGCCGAGCAGACTCGTCACGGCTTCCCGAGCCCATGCAACCGGTCCCGGCGCGTTGACGATCGGCGGGGTTCCGGGCGTCACGATCACGTGCGCATCCACGTTGTGCGCCGCGGCCACCGCTTCCGCCGTCTGCGTCAACTCGCGCTGCAGTACCGCGCGCGTCGTGCCGGTCACGGCACGCAGGGTACCCGCCAGCGCGACGCGGTCGGGGATCACGTTGGGGGCGGTGCCGCCGTGGAACATCCCCACGGTGAGGACACCCGGCTCACCAGGCGGGAGCCGGCGCGCCACGATGGCCTGCAGGGCCACGACGATGGCGGCGGCAGCGACAATGGGGTCGTGCGCCTCGTGCGGGCGCGCCGCGTGGCCGCCCCGTCCAATGACATCGATCCGGAACTCGTCGGTGGATCCGGCGATCGGTCCGGCCTCGGCAACCACCGTCCCAACCGGGAACCGCATGTCTACGTGCGCGCCCACGATGGCGGTGACGCCGTCGAGCGCCCCGGTCTCGAGCATGGCGAGCGCGCCACGACCAGTTTCCTCCGCCGGCTGCAGCACGAACAGGACGTCATGCGGGGGAGGGTCGGCCGCGAGGAGATGGGCGGCGCCCACCGTCCACGCGGCGTGCACGTCGTGCCCACAGGCGTGCATGACTCCGGGCCGCTCTGAGGCCCAGGACACGCCCGTCGATTCCTGAATTGGGAGCGCATCGATATCGCCACGAATGGCGACGACGGGCTCCGCGTCGGATTGCCCGCGCAACCGCCCGACGAGCCCGGTACCCGCGACACGCTGCACCGAAACGCCAGGGACTGCGCAGAGCGCTTCTTCGATCCGGGTCGCCGTGTGGTGTTCCTCGAAGGCCAACTCGGGGTACCGATGGAGATCGCGCCGCAGCGCGATGAGCGTTTCGGCGACGCCAGGCGGCAGCGTGATCCCCGCCGTCACGCCTGGACCTCCTCGCGCGCGACGGTCAGATCGTCCACGCGATCCACATCCACGGTGACGCCGATGCCCGGCCGGTTCCGCGGCACCTCCACCGTGCCATCCCCATCCATGGTCCATTCCGGTTGCACGATATCCCGCTCCCAATAGCGCGCGCTCGGACTGAGGTCCCCTGGCAGGGAGAAGTTCGGCAGGGAGGCCAGGGCCACGTTGTACGCGCGCCCAATACCGCTCTCGAGCATCCCGCCGCACCACACGGGCACGCCTTGATCAGCGCATACGTCGTGAATGGCCCGCGCGGCGCTGAACCCGCCCACGCGGCCCGGCTTGATGTTTACGATCCGCGCGCTGCCCATCGCCAACGCGTCCTCGGCGCGGGCGGGACTCGTGATGGATTCGTCAAGGCAGATGGGCGTGGCGAGCCGCTGTTGCAGCTCGGCGTGACGCCGCAGATCCTCCGGCTCGAGCGGTTGCTCGATCATGGCGAGCCCGTAGGAGTCGAGTTGGGCCAGGTGGTCCGCATCCTCCAGCCGATACGCCGCGTTGGCGTCTACCGAGAGGGGGATCTTGGTGCCGATCGCCGCGCGCGCCGCCGCGACGAACTGCAGGTCCGCCCCCGGTGCGATCTTCACCTTGACGCGGTTGTATCCGGCCGCGCGGGCCGCGGCGACCTTCGTGGCGAGGACCTCGGGGCTGGCCTGGATGCCCAGTGAGATCCCGACATCGATCCGGGCGCGGGCGCCGCCAATGCGGGTGGCGAGGCTCTCGTGCAGCCGTTCGGCGGCGAGGGCCCAGACCGGCATCTCGAGCGCCGCCTTCGCCATGCGGTGTCCCCGAACTGCGGCGTCGAACCGCGGCGTGACCAGCGCCGGATCCGCGATCGGGTCTCCCATCAGCAAGGGAGCGAGCCAGGCGCGGATCGCATGGCGGCACGTGTCCACCGTTTCCGGTGAGTAGTTAGGTGCTTCTCCCGCCACGCACTCGCCCCAGGCCACCATCCCATCCACGTCCTCGAGCCTCACGAGCAGAATCCGCCGCTCCTGCACGGTCCCGGACGAGATGCGGAAGGGTTCCCGCAGGGGGAGCGCGATTTCCTGAAGGGTGACCTGACGGATGATGAAGGTCATGGGAGCCGCTCCACTCGATAGGCGGCGTGGCTACCCGGCGCACCCCGCTCAAACCCCGCGACGGCATAGCCGCGCGGCAGATAATGCTCGAACGCGCGGCGAGTGGAGGCGCGCCAGGCGAGGGCTTGATCGGGATCGCGCTGCTTGAGCGCCTGGATATCCCCGGGCACGGCGACACGCACGACCGGCTCCTCCGGTAGAGGGTCGGCGCTCACCGTGATCGTCGGCGCCGAAGCGTGGCTCACCGTCGTTCCGCCGTTCCGCCGTTCCGCCGTTCCGCCACCCGTCAAAGTCCACTCCACCACAAACCGATCGCTCCCGATCACCGAATCCGTCCGGCTCATCGGGTTGTCACCGTACATGTCCCGCACGTACTCCAGTACGCGCGCGCCGAGCCGCTCCAGATTCAGATGGGCGTTGCGCGCTACCAGCGGGTCGAATGTCCAGATCATCCGGTCGATGCCCACCGCCAGCAACGCGGCCCGTTGGTAGTCCTTGAGTCGCTGTCCGATCCCCCGGTCGCGCCACGAGTCGGCCACCGCCAGCATGTGCGACCAATGGGCCAGTCTCCCGTTCCGTAGGCCGGTGATCCCGTAGACGAACCCGATGAGGTGCTCGCCCATGAAGGCCCCGGCCACGATGCCCCCCATCTTGGCCGAGACCTGCAGCATGGCGGGGGGCACCAGTTCACGGAAGTCGTCGCCCCAGGTTGTCCGTTGGAGCGTGACACACGCCGCGAAGTCCGCGTGTGACACCAGGTCGCGGATCGCGGGCGTGTCGTGCGCGGTGGCCGGTGCCATCCCGGTGTGGGTGGAGCGCCCCGTGCCGTTCAGCGCACGGGGCGGATCAGTACGCGGTCGCGCACGAAGTCCGGGATCAGCACCGCGCCGCGCGTTGCGTCGAGCCCGATGTCCGCCGGCGATTCCACCGTGTCGGCCATCCGGCTGTAGCTGCCGTCCGGTGACAGGCGATAAATGCCGCGCGCCCCCCAGCTACCGATGAGCAGGGAGCCGTCCGCCAGCCGGGCGACGCCGTCGAGACCCCCGGCCTCCGGCTTCGGGAGCATCGTGCGCTCGCCCGTGGCGGGATCCACGGTGTATACCTCGCCCGACACGAACGTCACGACCGTGAGCCCCGCTGCTTCGGCGAGGATCCCGTTCGGATTGCCGAGTCCCTGGCCCGTGACCACGGCCGCCCATCGGCCAGCCTCGCGGCGGTACACGCCGTCCTTCCCGTTGGGTACGAGCCCGCCCTCGCCGGGCTCGACACCGGTGTCCGTGACGTAGAGCGTGCCGTCCGGCCCGACCGCGAGGTCGTTGAGGAACGCCGCCCCGTCGAGCGGCCACTCGCCGAGTGGTGCGCCGGAGACGCGGTCGAACAGGCGGACGGCATCGATGTCCGCCACGAACAGCGTGTCGTGGGCAAGCGCCATTCCCTTTGGCGCGTGCAGCGTGACGCCGTCTGCGGCGCCGTCGATCCACTTCAGCGTCAGGATCTCGCCCGTGGGGCTGAGGCGAGCAATGAAGCCGTTGTCGTCTTTCGCCGCGAGCTCGCCGTTGATGTTCGAGACGAGATAGACGTCGGCGACCGGGTCGTGCAGCATCGACTCCGGCGTCGCGAACCCGACCTCGGCAATGTCCATCGCGGTCGCCGCGGGCGTGGCCGCGGTGTCGTCCGTGGTCCGATCAGCAGGCTGGCAGGCCGCCGCGGCCAACATGGTGGCGGTGAAAACGGCAATCGTGCGCATCACAACTCTCCCAAGCAGAGGTTCAGGGTAGCGTCGGTTCCGGAATGTTGGGTGG
>JAOUDR010000167.1 GCA_029859185.1 Gemmatimonadota bacterium | reverse complement strand
AACCCATGACCATCGGCTGGCCCGCGGAAGGCGGGAGCCCACAACACACCCGCCGCCGGTAGGAGGCGGGTCTACCCGTCAGATGGCCGGCGGGGCACCGTTGGAGCCCGCCGAACGCCCGGCCACCAATTCCACCGGCCGGCAATGTGCATGAACGCGGGCACGAGTACCATGCGCACCAAGGTGGCATCCAGGAAGACGGCGACGGCGAGGCCGAAGCCGAAGAGCCGGACGGCAATCACGCGCGAAAACGCGAACATCCCGAACACGATGATCATGATCGCGGCGGCACTCGTGATGACGGAGGCCGTCGCGCTCAGGCCCTCCATCGTCGCCTGACTGTTCCGACCCGAGCGGTCGAACGCCTCCTTGATGCGTGCCAACAGGAAGACCTCGTAGTCCATGCTGAGGCCGAACACGACCGCGAATACGAGCACGGGGACGAGGACGTAGATGGCGCCAACCGGACCGTCCAGCCGGAACAGCGCGCCCCCCACCCCCTCTTGGAAGACGAGCACGATCAATCCGAAGGCACCGGCGACCGATAGGCAGTTCATGACGACGGCTTTCAGCGGGACCAGGACCGACTGGAAGGCGATGAACATGGCAACCGCGGTAATCACGAGTACGACCGCAATCAGAAGCGGGAACCGGCGCAGCAACTCATCCTGCAGGTCCACGCTCGCGGCCTGGAAGCCGTCGAGCAACACCGTCACGGAATCGAGACCCGCGACCCCCGTATCGCGGATCGCGCGGATGCGTCGTACGACGTCCATCGAGCTCGTGATGGACGTGGAGTCGTTGAGCAGGACGGTCATGCGCGTCGTCTGCCCGTCGGCGGAGAGCAGCGAGTTCAGCGCCTCGGGGTAGCGCGCCCGGGCCCGGGCGAGGTCACTGTAGAGGATCGAATACTGCAGCATCGAGATGCCTGGCTGCAGCGCCACGACGCTCCGTACGTCCGCGACCCGTGGGTCGGCGAGAATCGAGTCTTGCAGGCGGCGCAGTCCTCGGAGATACCGCGTCCCGACGACCTTCTGCCCTTCCGGCGCTTGCACCACCACCGTGATCGGCTGGAGCAGGGCCCGCATCCCGATCCGCTCGAGCACCTCGGCCCCAGCCGCCGACTCAGTTCCCTGCGGGAACCAGTCCGTGCGGGGCAGGCCGATCTTGATGTGCACGATCGGCCAGGTGACGACGGCGGCCAGCGCCAGGCCAAGCAAAAGGGCGCGCCATGGGTGATTGCCGAGCCAGCGCGCCCACCGCTCCCAGCCGGTCGGTGCGTGGTACCAGGCGAGCCGCTTCGCCAGGCCGCGCGGTGCGTCGATGGCGCGCCCGAGGACGGCGAGGACCGCCGGCAAGAGCGTCACGGCGAGGAGTACCGCGACACTCACGACGATGACACCTCCCACGGATACCGACCGGGTTTCCGACATCGGCGCGATGTACAGTCCGCCGAAGCCCACGAGCACCGTGAGACCGCTCGTCATGACGGCCCGTCCTGCCGTCTCGATGGTGCGGACGGCCGCATCGCGACGCCGCAACCCGCGGTTCAGCTCCTCCCGGAACCGCGTCACGATGAGGAGTGAGTAGTCGATCCCCACCCCTAACCCGATCATCGTGGCGATCGTCAGCACGAATACGGACATCGGCATGAACGCCGCGACCACGTGGACGAGGGCGAGCGAGCATGGGATGACGAAGAGCCCGATGATGATCGGGAGGATGGCGGCGACCAGTGCCCCGAACGCCACGATGAGCACGACCGCGACCAGCGGCAGCGCCTGTGCCTCGGCGCGGTCCACGTCTTCCTTGGTCACCACGCGCACGTCGTAGTCGAGCGGCGGTCCGCCGGTGACCTGGACATTGTAATCCGTACGGTTGGGCAGTCGATCCGCGATCGCGTGGATGACCTGACGAAATGGCTGCGTGAGGTCGGTGGCGGTATCGCCGTGCGCCTCGTCCAGGGCCGCCAGGATGAACGTGGCGCGACGGTCCGCGCTCACGAAGGCGGATGTCGTGGAGGACAGCGGTGAGAGCACGAGGCTGATGTAGGGCTGTGACCGGGCGGCGTGCTCCAGGCGGCGCAGGGCATCCTGGTACGCCGGGCTGTCAATCGGCGTGGGCCCCTCGACCGCAATGATGAAGAAGGTGCTGAGCGGCTCGGCGAACTCGCCGCGAACGATCGCCTTTGCCTGCTTCGACTCGGTGGGAAATTCGGTTGTCCCCTCGACCTCGAGCACGTCGTGCACGCGCGAGGCACGCGGAATGGCGAACGCCGCGACCACGACCCAGAAGGCAATGATCAGAAACCGAAACCGGACAATGGCACGCGCCGGCGACCCGAGCACGGAAAGGCCCTCCGCTGAGCCTGCAAACGAGGGATGCTACGACGAGGCCCGCCCATGCCAAGGGCCCACGAAAACCGGCCAAGTGGTTATCGGGGCGAATGATAGGCCGACGAGCACGGGGGCGCTAGCGGCGGGTGTGGCTCTTCCGGGTTCCCCGTCGACATATTGAGCGCATGCGGGGCATCCTCGTCGCCACTCGGCTGATCCTCGTGGTCATGGCCGGCATACTCGCCGTCGTTCTCGGCCGTCGCCTGACGGGGCCCACGGCGGACCCCGGGGTCGGCATGGTTATCGAATCGTACGGCGGGGCCGTGGACCTCGATTCAATGCGTGCGGCGCGGCTCAGGATCCTCCGGCACGTTGCCGGGCCGGACAGCTATCTGCCTGCCATGCTCGTCGAGGGCGATTCCATGCTGCGGCGCTGGCCCGAGCGCACCGGCGACCCCCTGCGCGTGCATATCCTCCCTGGAAACGTGGCCGGGTATTCGCCGGACCTGCGTGACGCGAGCCGTGCGGCGTTCGTCCGATGGGAACGGGTTGGTGCCATCCCCGTGCGCTTCGATTTCGTGAATGACTCCGCCGCGGCAGATGTCATCGTTCGGTGGGTCGAGCGGTTCCCGCTGCGGCGCGCGGGACAGGCGGACATCCGCTGGAACGGCACGGGGTGGATCGTGAGCGGCACCCTGACGCTTGCCACGCACACGAGCGACGGCTTCCGGCTCGAACGGGACGCGGTGTACACCGTGGCGATGCACGAGATTGGCCACCTGCTCGGCCTCGGGCACTCCGATGACGCGCAGGATGTCATGTTTCCGACGACGGCGGTGCATGACATCACGCCGCGGGACCGTCACACGGCCCGCCTGCTGTACGGCGTACCTCCCGGCTCACTCCGGCTTGGCGTGCTGGACCGCTAGGTCACTCCGGGTTCGGCCAGGGTCGCGTATCGACCGCCTCGGCGATGCGCAACGCATACTCGGCGTAGCGCTGGAGGCCGGTGAAGGGAAACGCGTCGTTGTAGTGGTCACCCGGGAGATGGTACCGGTCCCAGCGGCGGCGTAGCGCCTGCGAGGAATCCGCGGACAAGCCTTCATACGGCGCCGACCCCGGCACGATGAACACGGCCGGCACTCCCGCGCGCGCGAACGGGAAGTAGTCCGAGTTCGCGGTCGCGGCCGACAGCGTCGCGCTCCACCCCTCGACGGCGGCCACATCCCGGCCGATCTCCCCCAGCGGGGTGCGCTCGCCACCCGCCAGCCGCCACGTCCACGGTCGCGCCGGAGGTGCCCCGGCATCGAGGTTGATGAGCGCCCGCATCCGCTCGAGTGGATACGGCGGCCGGGCCACGAAATAGTCCGACCCGAGCAGGCCGCGCTCCTCTCCGGTGAAGAACAGGAACAGCGCGCTGTGGCGGAGTCCGCCTTCCGGCCGCTGGCGCAGCGCATCGGCAATGCCGAGGAGCATTGCCACCCCGACCGCATTGTCCGAGAAACCGTTGTATACCGAGTCACCGCTTGCGTCGGGCAGACTGACGCCGAGGTGGTCGTAGTGCGCCGTGAAGACGATGGCGGTATCACCACGACTGGCATCCGTCCCGGGAAGCAGGCAGGTGATGTTGTCCGCCGTCAGGGGGTGGCGATCGAAAACGGCGTGGAGCTCGATGGGCGTCCCCGCCTGACCAAGAACCGTTGCCACCGTCGGACCCACGAGCACCGTCGGCAGGTCCGCGTAGAACGAGGAGGCAATGCCCGGCTCGCGCAGCACGGTCAACGTGGTGCCCCGACTCGCCAGGTAGAGCGCAAACGTCGCCGGGTCGTCCACGATCTGCAGGATGCCGGCGGCACCACGGCGGGCGAGCAGGGCCGCCACGTCCGCGCGCGCGACCCCGTGCAATACGGCGACCGCTCCGTCGAGCCGTGGGATACCATCGGGGTTCCGGCGGAGGTCGTCCGCGCTGCCGACGAGGACCGCCGCGCCGGAAAACCCACGCAGTGCGTTCTGTGTCCCGCCCGTGATCAGGAAGTCGGTGCCGACGGTGAACGCGCGCGCGCCAACCCGGAGGAACGTTGTATCCGGCAGCGGGACCACGGCTTCCAGGGGAACCGGATGGCGGTAGCTGCCACCCACCGGTTGAAGTCCCTGTGCCCGGCACTGCGCTTCGAGGTACAGCGCCGCCGTGGCGGAGCCCTGGGAGCCGGTTTCGCGACCGAGCAACAGGTCGTCGGCCAGGAAGAAGGTGTGCGCGCGCAGGGCCAGGGTATCGATCACGCCGACGCGCGGCGAGGGCGGCCGGGCCGGGCGCGTCGCGCAGGCACCGAGGCCGAGGAGCAGAAGCGTGACGGCGCCCCGGTGCCGGGTGCGGCCAGCGGTCATGCGTGACTCCGGATGGTGAGGGTCGAGGGTCGGTAGCTAAGATACTAAGATGGTCATCGTCCTCGGACTGTTACTGGCGGTACAGGATCCCACCGCCGTTGATCGGGCCGTGCTCGCCGGCATCTCGGCCGGCGCCTTCCCGGGCGCGGTCGTGGTGGTGGGATCCCGCGACGGCGTCCTCCTCGGCCGCGGATACGGGCACTTCACGTGGGACACCGCGAGCGCGGTACCGGATCCCGAGTGGACGCTCTTCGATCTTGCGTCGCTTACCAAAGTCGTCGCCACGACGACGTCCATCATGCTGCTCGCGGACCGCGGCCAGGTGGCCTTGCAGCAGCCGGTGCAGCGGTATCTCCCCGAGTTTCAGGGTGACGGCAAAGACCGCGTCACGGTGCGCCAACTCCTCGAGCACCGCTCGGGTTTGCGCGCGTTCCTCCGGCTGGACACGCTCGCGCGGGATGCCGCCGAGGCCAAACAGATCGTGCTCGCGGAGCCACTGAGCTATCCGCCCGGGAGTCGGGTCGTCTACAGCGATCTCAACGCCATGCTGCTCGGGTGGATCGTCGAGGTGGTGGCGGAGACGACCCTCGACGCGTTCGCCGCACGCGAGGTCCTCGCTCCCCTGGGCATGACGCGGGCGCGGTTTGGCCCCACCCGCCGGCAGCGGGACTCGATCATGCCGGTCGGCCGGTGGCGGGGACACCCCATTGCCGGGGAAGTGCACGACCAGAATGCGGCGCGGCTCGGTGGGGTATCCGGCCACGCGGGGCTGTACGCCACCGGGATGGAGGTTGGCCGGCTTGCGCAGTTCATGCTGCGCCGGGGCGTGGCTGCCGACGGGACCACCCTCGTGCGCCCGGGCGTGGTGGATGCGTTCGTCCGGCGGGGTCCCGGGAATCGGGCGATCGGCTGGGAGATGCGGGACACGACGAGCACGGACAACTCGGGACAGTGGATGTCCGCTGCCACCTACGGCCACACGGGGTACACGGGCACGTCGATATGGATCGATCCCGACCGAGATCTCTACGTCGTCCTGCTGACGAACCGCGTGTTTGCGCCACGCACGGGTCGATCGATCAGCGAGCTCAAACGTGTCCGCGGGGCGGTAGCGGATGCTGCGGTGCTGCTCGTCGAGGCGTGCCGGCCCGCGGGGACCTGCCCCCGTGCCGACCCCCCGTAGCCAGCCGCTCGTCGTCTACGACGCGAGCTGCGGGTTCTGTCGGCGCTGGGTCAGGCGCCTGCGGTGGTGGGATCGCGCCAACCGGCTGGAGTTCCTGCCGCTCCAGGACGAACGGGCACCGGCGCTGACCGGGGTGGGCCGTACAGCGCTCGCGCAAGCGGCCCATGTCGTGCTCCCCTCTGGAGACGTGCACGCCGGCGCCGCCGCGTTCCGCGCTCTCTGCCCGTTCCTTCCGGGCGGGCGCGCACTGCATTGGCTGCTGGGGCTGCCGGGCGTGCCGTCCGTGACCACGTGCCTGTACCGGTGGGTGGCCCGCCACTGGGGGCCCGTTGGCGCTCGTGACCGGTACCGCTAGTATCAGCAGATACACGTCTTCGACGACCGGGAGTCGCGATGCCAGTAACGGAAGATCAAATACGCCGCAGCCTGCGCGGCGTGAAGGACCCTGAGCTGAATCTGAACATCGTGGACCTGGGCCTCGTCTACGACATCAGCGTCGACGAGGCGGGCGCCGTCGAGGTCAAGATGACACTCACATCACCAG
>JAOUDR010000166.1 GCA_029859185.1 Gemmatimonadota bacterium | reverse complement strand
ATCTCTCACCTACACTCCGCACACAGACGACGTTTCGAGCCGCGCGCGCCGCAGGAGGGATCGCGTCGCTCACTTCATGGTCATCTTTCAGATGGAAGTCCCGCAATGCAACCCGTCAGCGGGATCACGGCCCGCTCGACTCGTTGCGCAAAGGCGTAGGGTTTGTCAGTTCACTGACAGGGCCAAGCCGCGAGTCTCACTCGCGCCATCACAGTGCCGCGCGCCATCTGCCGGTAGGGCGGCTCAGAGCCGCGGCAGGGTTCGTCAGTTCACTGACAGGGCCAAGCCGCGAGTCTCACTCGCGTCATCATGAAGCGTCGCACCATCTGCCGGTGGGCGCGGCTGAGGGTCACGTTCGTCAGTTCACTGACAGAGCCGAGCCGCGAGTCTCACTCGCGTCATCATGAAGCGTCGCACCATCTGCCGGTGGGCGCGGCTGAGGGTCACATTCGTCAGTTCACTGACAGAGCCGAGCCGCGGCTCGGCTCTGCCGCTCAGGCGGCCGCAGGTGGCGACAGAACGTGACCTACCGCGCGGGCTCGGCGACCAAGCGCTGGATCCGCGCCTGCACGTCGCGCACGACTGGTTGCAGGGCAGGATCGGCACCGGCCCAGAGATCCACGAGCTTGCCGTACCACGCGACCGCCCTGTCGCGGTCGCCGCGCTCCTCGTACAGCTCACCCAATCGCTGGTAGGAGCGCGCCAGCACGGGGTAGTCCCAGAACTGCATCCGCTGGAAGGACGACGCGTACTGCTCCCAGTAGGCCAGCGCCGAGTCCGTCTGGCCCACGGCGTCGTAGCCCAGCCCGAGCATGGCCGCGGTGCAGGCACGGCAGAAGTACCGGGTGCCGAAGGCGCGCGCGTCGGCGATGGCGTCGTCGCCCCGCCCTTCGGCGACGGCGATGGCCGCGCGCGACGCGCGAAACCACCGGGCGTCGTCGCCGCCCGCGGCGGTGCCGGTGGCCTCCCACTCCCGCAGCAGCGCCGCGGCGCGAGCCGGCTCACCGGCCGTGGCGTATGCGTAGATCAGGCCGCCGTACGGCCGGTTCAGGGCCGGCAGGTCGCTGAGCGGGAACCGTCGCAGCGCGGCGTCGAGCCGCTCGCGCGCGTCCCGTGGCGCTCCCCGAACGGCGTCGGCAATCGCGAGATCCACGGTGACGCTCAGGTACTCCGGGATGAGCCGCCGGTCCGCCGCGATGGTGAGTCCCGCCTGCCCCGTCCGCTCGGCGTCGGCCAGGCGACCGCGCGTGATCAGGAGCTGGGCCAGGCCCTGGGCCGCGCCCACCGCCGCCGACGGTGCCGGCGCGCGCTCGAGCGCCTGCCGCGCGAACTGCTCCGCTGCGCCGTAGTCACCGCGGGCATACGCCAGGTCGCGCCGGTAGTAGACGGCCCGCTGGTTGTCCGGGAAGCGCTGGTCGAGCCGGGTCAGGGTCGACTCTGCCGCCGCAGACTGCCCTACCTCCGCCTGCGTGCCGGCCAGATTCCCGTAGGCGAGCACGCGGCTCGAGTCCGCCTCGAGCGCGCGGCGGTACGTGTCGACTGCTCGCTCCAGATCGCCGACGATGTAGTACCCGACGCCCATGTTGTTGAGCGCGATGTAGTCGTTCGGATAGAGGTCGAGCAGGGTGCGGTAGGCCGCGATGGACCGATCCTGATCCCCGACCACCCGGTTGAAGTACATCCCTTCGGCGTACGCCCGCTCGCGGTCGCTGAGCCGATCGCGCAGCTCGTAGGCCTTCGTGAGCATCGCCGTGGCCCGCTCGCGCTGCTCGAAGTTGTTGCCGAGGATCGTGCCGATCTTGCGGTACGCCATCGCGAAGCCGGAGTCGAGCCCCACCGCTCGCTCGAACAGCCCCACGGCGCGGGCGTCGTCGCCGACGTTTTCCGCCGACAGGCCCTGAGCGTACAGCCGGAGCGCCTCGAGCGACCCCGTCGTCACCCGGTCGAGCGGCCCGCTCCGTCGGATGGTCTTCAACGACTCGCCGATCCGCTCGCGGACTTTTCCCGACAGCTCGTCCACGGCGGCGATGATCCCGGCATCGTCCGACGCGGAGGCCTGCTGGGCCGTGAGGATCTCGCCCGCGGGTGTGAGCAGTCGCGCGGACACGAGGTAGCCCTGCCCCACCGGTGCAATCTCGCCCGAGACATACGCCTTGAGGCCCTCGCGCTCGACGATCTCGCGGGCCATCGCGTCGTTCACGTCCGTGTCCGGAGACCGCTGCATCCGCTGCAGGATCTCGAGCATGCCCTGCTCGCTCACGAGCTTCACGACCGGCGACTGGTTGATCCCGATGCGGAACAACTCGGTCACCGTCCGACCCAGCGTCGTGTCAGCCGTGCGATTCGTGAACTGGGCAATGATGAGGCGGTCCTCTGCCCCCAGCGCGCCCGACGTGAGCAGCGTGCCGGCCGGTCCCACGCCGAGGGCGCGGCTGGCCATCCACCCCACGGTGAGCAACCCGAGCCCGGCAAACGCCAGTCCGCCGCCCAGGAGCGCCTTGCGCCACGTGAAGAACGCCGGCAGTCCCTGCGTGGGGGTCGTCATGTGCACCCCGGTCGCGCGCGCCTGCGCGCGGCGCCGCTCCTGGAGCCCGGTCACGAGCATGATTGGGAGGCCAATGCCGAGCAGCGCAATCGCCAGGATCACGACCCAATCGGGCAACCCCACCACCTGCACCGCGGCATAGACGAGCGCCAGCACCACCAGCGCCGAGCCGCCAAACCATGCGGCGACCCGGAGGGGGTGCCCTCGGCGGGCCGCCTGGGCGGCCTCGCCTACGGCGAACGGTGCCGTGTCGGTGGGGGTAGACGTGCCCGATGTCGCGATCGTGTCGAGCAGCACATGCACCTCGTCGGCCTGCTGCCAGCGGTCGGCCGGCTTCTTCTCGAGGCAGCGCATCACGAGTCCCGCGAGCGCCGGGGGGACACTCGCGCGGTAGCGCTCCACGGGGTCCGGCACCGCGGTCACATGGGCGGCGAGCAGCGCCTGGGGGGTCACGGCGTTGAACGGCAGTCGGCCGGTGAGCATCTCGTAGGCCAGCACGCCGGTGGCGTAGATGTCGGCTCGGTGATCGAGGTGCGGGTCGCCGGCTGCCTGCTCAGGGGCCATGTAGGCCGGGGTGCCGAGTGCGAGGCCCAGCGACGTCAACGTCGATCCCGCCGAGGCGCTCAATGCCTTGGCGACACCGAAATCCGTCACGAGCGCGTGCTTGCCCGAGATCAGGATGTTGTCCGGCTTGATGTCGCGGTGCACGACGCCCTGGGTGTGGGCGTAGGCAAGCGCGTCGGTGATGGCGCGCAGGTAGCGGACGGCTTCGGCCACCGGCAGCTCGCCCTCGCGGCCCAGCTTGGCGCGCAGCGACTCGCCCTCGATGTACGGCATCACGTAGTAGCGGAGGTCACCCGCCGCGCCGGCCGTGAGCAGCGGCACGATGTGCGGGTGCTGAAGCCGGGCCGCGAGCTGAATCTCCCGCTGGAACCGCTCCTGGTTCACTCCCGCCCCCATCTCCGGGGGCAGCACCTTGATCACGACCTGCCGGTCGAGCGCGACCTCGGTGGCGAGGAAGACGCGGCTCATGCCGCCACCCCCAAGCTCGCGCACGAGGTCGTAGCTCCCGCCGAGGGCGGTCTGGAGTTGGGTCTGGAGGTCGGTCATGGCAGCGCGCGGCTCACGAATAGTAGAACCGGAGGGGCCGCACGGCCAGCGGCCCGCGACGGGAATCGGGGCCCATCGCAGAGCAGCGAGGGTTCTTGACGCGCGCCTGACGGGCTTCTGCGACGTTGCCAGTGGACACCGATCCCGGAGGACCCCATGCGAACGCGCCCCCATGCACTCCCCGTGCGACTGCTCGCGGGAGCACTGATCACCGCGCAGGCCGCGTGCGGCGGGTGGCGGAGCAGCGTGCTGGCTCCGCAACAACTGATCGAGACCAACCACCCGGGCACCGTGCGCGTCACCACGGTCGCAGGGGAGCAGGTCACCTTGCACAACCCCTTCCTGTTCGGCGACTCGCTGAGCGGGTTCACCGACACACGCAACGGCCCGAAGCGGGCACGGACCGTCGCGCTGGCGGATATCCTGTCGGTCGAAACGCCCGATGGCGGGAGCCCGTTGCTCGTGGCGGGCGGCATCACGCTGGCCATCGTCGCCGTCGTGGCCGCGCTGAACGACCCGAAGCCCCAGAGGCCGCGACCGACGACTGGCTCGACGGAAGGCCTGGCCCTCGGCTCCTGCCCGGCGATCGACAGCTGGGACGGCCGGGACTGGCGTCTCGACTCCGGCACCTACAGCGGGGCCATCACGGCGGGACTCGCACGGGCGGAGGTGGACAACCTCGAGTACGCGGTGCCCGAGGCCGGCACATTGCGGCTCCGCGTGCGCACCGAGCCCGGCGAAACCGATCACATCGACGCCGTCGAAGTGCTGGCCGTCACCCATCCGGCCGACGCGCGTCCAATACCTGACGCCGCGGGGCGGATACACGCGGTAGGCGTGTTGACGTCGCCGCTGACCGCGACGGACGACCGCGGCCGCGACGTGCGAACCCAGGTCGCCCGGCGCGACGGCTACCGCTGGGAGTCGATCCCGACCGGCCGGGATACGGCGTCACTCAGCGACATCCGGAGCTGGCTCGACCTCACGTTCCTGCGACCACCGGGCGCCGAGACGGCCCGCCTCGTGCTCGATGCGGTCACCACCCCGTGGGCCGCCTATCTCAATCGTGAGATGATCGCGCTCAACGGCACCGCGACCGACGACTGGTACGCCATGATCGACCGCATTCCCGTAGCCGCGGCCATGTTCACGGCAACACGGACGCGCGAGGCATGGCTCAGCCTGCAGTTGCGCACCAAGGATGGCTGGGTGCCGCAAGGCGTCTACTCCGAGGCCGGCGGGGAAGTCGGCCGCGAGCAGTTGGTCACGCTGGATCTCTCGGCAGTCGAAGGCGATACGGTGCAGGTGCGCCTCGAGTCAGCGCCATCGTTCTGGCTCGTGGACTACGCGGGTATGGATTTCGGCCCGGCGACACCCGTCAGCGTCGCGTCCCTTGTGCCAGTGCGCGCGACCACGCATGACGGCCGCGATGTCCTGCCGCTGCTCTCCCGCGCTGATCGGGATGCGTTGGTGCAGGAGACGGGCGACTGGGTGGAGTTGACCTACGCCGTGCCGCAGTCAACCGACGACGCGCGCGTGAGCTATCTGGTCCGGACCACCGGTTGGTACCGCATCCATACGCCGCACGCGGGGGAGCCCCGTACGGCGCTACTCACGCAACTCGCGACGGAGCCCTGGGCCATCTCGCGACTCAGCACCATGCGGCTCAACGAAGCGCTGGCGCAGATGGAGGCCCGCGCCGCCGACCGCTGACTCGACCGGGGGACTGAGTGACGGGTGCAGAAGGCAGAGTGCAGGGTGGTCTAGGTTCTGCGCTCTGCCTTCTGCATTCAGTTCCCCGTCATCGGCCGCGCTTCGTAGGGACGCGTCATCAGATCGTCGTCCCATCCACCGGTCACGTGGATGAACGCTTTCGCGTCGTACAGGAACGCCTTGATGAGATTGTGATTGAGGTAGGCGTAGAGCCCTTCCTGCTTGAACGTGTAGACGGCCGCGGCCGTCCCTCCCGCCACGACATCCCATGACTCGAGCCCGTGATCGGGCTTGTTGTTGAACTTGCCGTACGGCCAGACCCAGTCACCGTGGCCGCCAATCAGGTGCGGGAACGAGGGGTTGTTGGCCTGGGAGTGCAGCATGAGGATCGTCTCGCCGACTTCGGCCTCCAGGCGGATGTCTGCCGTCAGGGCCCCATACTTTCCGTTGAACGCGATGTGCGTCGGGATGAGCCCGCGCATGACCTCCAGCATCGGGCCCATCTGCTCGGCAAAGCTCCCGAAGCGTCGGGACGTCCCATCGGCGTTCATCGGCACGTAGTAATCCTGCTCGCCGAAGTAGAACGCGCGATCGTAGCGTATCGGGTTGCCGGCGCCGTCGCGCAGTCCCTCACGCGGAAGCACGAGAATGGCCCCGTTGCCACCGGTCACGACGTGGTACGGCACCATGGTCCCACCCGGCGCGCAGTGGTAGACGAAGAGCCCGGCGTTGACCGCGCGCCACAGCAGTCCGACTTCCTGCCCGGGCCCCACCGCCGTCAGCGCGCCGCCGCCGAGCGCGCCGGTGGCCGCATGGAAGTCGATGTTGTGCGTCATCGTATTGGGGCCGGTCTGCCGGAATACCAGGCTGTCGGTCGTCCCGTTGACCAGCGTCAGGTTGACCCAGTCCCACTGAAAGACCACCGGTACGGGGCCGGGAACGCTGTTGTTGAACGCCATCTGCCACACGAAGACGCCCGGCGCGATCTCGAACTCCCGCTCGACGATCTCGAGCCGGATGTTGACGATCCGCGGCGGCCCGCTCGCAACCTGTTCGTGCACCGGGAGAAACGGCGGCGCAACCAGCTCCTGGTCCACCG
>JAOUDR010000165.1 GCA_029859185.1 Gemmatimonadota bacterium | reverse complement strand
GAGCGCGCACCCACCGAGAACGTGCAGGCGTACGAGTACTACCTGCGGGGCCGCCAGTACTTTCACCAGTGGAGCCGCACCGGCATCCAGTTCGCGCGCCGGATGTTCGAGCGCGCCATCGAGCTGGATCCCAAGTTCGCGACGGCGTTCGCCGGCATCGCCGACTGCTGCGCATTCCTCTACATGTACTGGGACGGCAGCAAGGCCAACCTCGACGGTGCGGACAGCGCGAGCCAGACCGCGCTTCAGCTGGATGCGGACTTGGCGGAAGCCCATGCTTCGCGTGGGTTCGCCCTCACGCTGAACCGGCGGTACGACGAGGCAAAAGCCGAATTCGAGACCGCCCTGCGGCTCAACCCGAAGCTCTACGAGGCGCATTACCTCTACGCGCGGGCGTGCGTCCAAGAGGGCAAGTTCGAGGACGCGGCCACGCACTTCGAGGCCGCGGCCAAGACACGCCCCGAGGACTACCAGTCGCTCTTCCTCATGTCATCGCCGCTGCGGGCGCTCGGCCGCACGCAGGACGCCGATGACGCCATGCGGCGCGGCCTCCAGGTCGTGCAGCGACACCTCGAGCTGAACCCGGACGACTCACGCGCGCTGTACCTGGGCGCCGGTGCAATGATCCAGACCGGCGATCGGGAACGGGCCCTGGAGTGGGCCACGAGGGCGCGCACCGGTAACGAAACCGACTCGATGGTGCTCTACAACGTGGCGTGTGTGTACTCGCTCGGCGGGTTGCTCGACGACGCGATCAGCTGCCTCGACAAGGCAATCTCCAACGGGTTCGGCCACCGTGAATGGCTGCTCAACGACGGCGACCTCGACGAGGTTCGCAAAGATCCGCGGTTCCAAGGACTGCTGCAGAAGCTGTAGAACGAGGGCGGTCTTGGGCGGTCATGGGCTGTCGAAGGCGGCCCAGTTCTGAGGAGGGCTCCACAATGTCGATTGAGATCGTGATTGCTCGGCTGCTCCACGTCGTGCTGGGTGTCTTCTGGGCCGGCACCATGATCTTCACCGCCCTATTCCTGGTGCCGGCAATGGCGGAGGCCGGCCCGGACGGTGCGAAGGTGATGGCCGGCATACAGCGCCGCCGGTTCATGGACGTCATGCCGGTCGTGGCGCTCGTCACCATCGTCTCGGGGCTGTGGCTGTTCTGGAGGATCTCCGGCGGGTTTGATCCGGCGTGGAGCCGTTCGCGGATGGGAATGGCCTACGGGATCGGTGCCGTGCTGGCCTTTGTGGCCTTCGGCATTGGAGTCGGCATCATGCGACCCACCATGATGCGCATCGGAAGCATCGTCGGGCAGGCCGCACAAGCGACCGATTCGGCCCAGCGCGACACGCTGATGGCTCCCGTGCCGGCGTTGCGCCGGCGGTCCGCTTCCGCCGGGCGCGCGGTGGCACTGCTGCTGGCCCTGGCGACGGCGCTGATGGGGATCGCGCGGTATCTATGACGGGCGGACGGGCCGGCGGTCTAGCGTGCCTTTTCGGCCCTGAGTCCCATCGCGGATACGGCGACGATCGTGCCGCTCTGCCGGATGAACGTGAACCGCGTTCCGTCCTCCCGACTGAAGAACACAAGATCTGATTCCGGCAGCAGCTCCGCGCTGCCGATGCGGGTGCCACCCACGTAGAGCCGCCCACCCTCAAGCGATACCACGGCCTCGACGTCCCGCCCGGGGACTCGGTAGGTGCCGACGAAGTCCGGGTACCCCGACCGATCGATGGCCGCCACGGCCTTCTCGACCGGCTTGAAGTCCGGCCAGTCGTACGCGACGGCAAGGGTCGCCAGGATCTCGCTCATGAGTTCGCTGCCACCGTCACCGTTGGTCATGATGGCTGCGCCGCGCCCGTCGAAGAAGACAACGAGTGCGCAGCGGAACCCCTCGTTCGACCCGCCATGCCCGAACCGCAGCCGCTCCGCCTGCACAGCCGGGCCCAACCCGTACCCGCCGAGTCCCGGCGTGAGCATCTGCCGCGCCATCGCCGGACTGAGCACACCACCAGGCTGCCCATCGTAGGCCGCGAGAATGGCGAGTCCCCAGCGCGCGAGATCGCTCGGTGTAGTCCACAGACCCGCGGCTGCCTGCTCGGGGTAGACGTGCCACGACTCTTCGACCGGCGCGCCGTTCCCCCGGTACCCGGTCGCCGCTTCCTGCGATCGGGCGCGGGACAGCGGTGACTCGTACGTGCTCAGCGCCATGCCCACAGGCTCGAGCACTCGTTCCTGCATGAGCACGTCGAATGGCACGCCCGCGACGTCGCCAAGCAGCACCTGAAGGACGGTGTATCCACCACCGGAGTATCGCCACATGATGCCCGGCCTCAGTCCAATACGCACCGGATCGGTGTTGCCCTTGCCGTCCAGCACCTCGACTGCCGTCGGGATGCGCTCGCTCCTCGCATAGCCCGGGAAGCCGTGGACCGTGAGGCCCGCCGTGTGGGTGAGTAGCCGCCGCGGGGTGACCTTCTCGCCCTGCGCCACGACCGTGTCGGGCAGTTGCCACGACGTGAGGTAGTCGTTCACGTCGGCATCCAGATCGAGGCGCCCGTCCTCAACCAGCGTCAGCGCGGCGGTTGCCGCCACCGGCTTGCTGATGGACGCGGCCTGGAACAGCGTGGTGGCCGTCGCCGGCCGTCCCGTGGCCACGTCGGCAAGCCCCCAGGCCTCCGCCCATTCGATCCCGTGGCTGTTGATGACCGCGACGCTCACCGCAGGCACCGCATGGAGCGCCATCCGATCGGCGAGACGGCGCTTGGGGACCGGCTCTCCCACCACGAGGATGCGTGGGAGCAGCGAGTCCGCGACGCGACGGATCTGGACGGCCGGGTCCTGCGCCGACGCGGGACGGACGGCGCCCATCGTCGAGAGCGCAGCGACGACGGTCATGACGTGCGATCGGACGGGGATTCTCATGCTCAGGAAGATGACACGAGGGTGCAGGCTAGTCACCTGGCGTGCCCGTGGTCCCGGTTTTCGCCTTTCATCGCCTTTCATGACCCCCGAGGTTACCCTCCCTCATGCTCCTGCTCACCGGCGCCACCGGCTACGTCGGCGGTCGCCTGCTCCACCTGTTCGAGTCCGCCGGTCGACCGGTGCGCTGCCTTGCGCGCCGGCCGGAGTTCCTGCGCGCGCGCGTCGCAGCGACGACCGACGTCATGGCAGGGGACGTGCTCGACCGCCCGAGCCTCGACGCCGCGTTGACCGGCGTCACGGCGGCGTACTACCTCGTCCACTCCATGGGCAGTGGCGATGCGTTCGAGGAGGCGGACCGGCAGGCGGCCCGGAACTTCGGCGACGCGGCCCGGGCGGCCGGCGTGGGGCGCATCGTGTACCTCGGCGGGCTCGGGGAGGCGGGCGAAGGTCTCTCCGCCCACCTGCGCAGCCGCCACGAGACCGGCGCTGTCCTGCGCGCGTCCGGGGTGCCGGTGGTGGAGCTTCGGGCGTCAATCGTGATAGGGGGTGGAAGCCTCTCCTTCGAGATGATCCGTGCCCTGGTCGAGCGTCTCCCCGTGATGATCACCCCGCGCTGGGTCGCCGTGCGCGCCCAGCCCATCGCGATCCGTGACGTTCTCGCGTACCTCGCCGGCGCCCTCGACCTCAGCGGCAACGAGAGCCGGATCTTGGAGATCGGCGGCCCCGACATCGTCTCCTACGGCGACCTCATGCACGAGTACGCGCGCCAGCGCGGGCTGCGCCGCCTAATGATCCCGGTCCCTGTCCTCACGCCGCGGCTGTCGAGCCTGTGGTTAGGTCTCGTCACCCCGGTGTACGCCCGGATCGGCCGCGCCCTCGTCGACAGCATCCGGCATCCAACCGTCGTGCGTGACCGATCGGCACTCGACCTCTTCCCGATCCGTCCCGCCGGCGTCCGTGAAGCGATCGCCGCGGCCCTTCGCAACGAAGACCAGGAACTCGCGGAGACGCGCTGGTCGGACGCCCGCTCCGTCGCGGGACCGGACCGGCAGTACGGCGGGGTGCGGTTTGGCAACCAACTCGTCGACCGGCGGTCGACGGTTATCGACGCACCACCGTCGGCTGCGTTCGAGGCTGTTGAACGGATCGGCGGCGCGACCGGGTGGTACTTCGCGGACTGGCTCTGGACGCTGCGCGGCTGGCTCGACCTGCTGGTGGGTGGCGTCGGGATGCGACGGGGACGCCGCGATCCGTACCACCTTGCACCAGGTGACGTCGTAGACTGTTGGCGTGTCGAAGCCGTGGAGCCCGATCGGCGTCTGCGACTTCAGGCGGAGATGAAGCTCCCAGGTCGAGCGTGGCTCACCTTCGAGGTCGAGCCCGACGACGCGGGCGCACGGCTCACGCAGACCGCCACGTTCGACCCGATCGGCCTGGCTGGCCTCGCCTACTGGTACGGGATCTGGCCGTTACACGAGTTGGTGTTTCGTGGGATGCTGCGGGGGATTGGAAGGAGGGCGGTCGAAGGCGGTCATGGGCGGTCATAGGGGTCATAGGCGGTCATGGGCGGTCATGGGCGGACCAGAGTGCCTGGCCGCACAAGCAAGCGGGGCTGGCTCCTACGAGTCAGCCCCGCTTCTTGGTACGCCCCCGTCCGCCTTCGACCGCCTACGACCGCCTTCGACCGCCTATGACCGCCCCTCTTCAAATCCCCACCGCCACCCCAAGCCGAAACACCCAGTGGTTCGCTTCGCTCCGGATCGGGAGAATCACCATTGAGCCGTCCGGATACTCGATCATACTGCCTTCGCGCAGGTAGGTCGTGCGGCCGTTGTAGGTCCACTGCGCACCCAGGTCGAGATACAGGGGATGACTGCGGCCGCCGAGCTGCACCAACAGGCCACCACCCGCACTGAGTCCGAGCGTCGCGTCATCGTAGTTGAGCTGGCTATCCCAGGTCTCGCCGTAATCGCCCTCGAGCGAGGAGGTCGTGGCGAAGTACGAGACACCCGCGAGTCCAAACCCGTACGGACGGACCGGCCCGTTCCCCAGCGTGAGCTGCGGCCCGACACCCAGCGTTCCGATGAAGTTGTCGGTGTTGACCCGGAAGTAGCTGTACGGCAGCCGAGGCCCCATCCAGACGTCGTAGTGTTCGTGCCCGTACCAGAGCACGGAGCCCTCGACGCGGAGGCCGAGGATGCCCTCGCGGTGCAGCCCGGCGACGAAGTTCATGTTGAGGCCACCACCCCATCGCACGAACTGCTCGAACTCCCCTGTCGGCTGCATCAGTGCGGCACTGAAACCCAACACGTTCCGCCGCACGGGCACCAAGTTCTGGGCAGTCGCCGTTTGCGCCGTCAGCGCCAGCGCGACTCCCGTCAGACAGAACAACGCCGATCGCCTCATCGTCTCCTCCAGCGTGCTCCCACCACGCCAAAGAGGCATTGCCCGTGCCCGTCCCGCCGGAATCGGTTAAGTGATTGTCTGAATAGGGTTTGGTGACAGCAGACAGGCGGAAAGAAGCACACCAAATGTCCACTTTTGAGGTCGCACGAGAGGACCAGACGGGCGGACAAAGACGACCGCCCGCAGGCACCTCGACCGCCCATGCCCACCTATCGAATCACGAACTCCTCCGTCCGCGCACCGAGGTCCACCCGCGGTAACGGTGCCACCTGCACGATCACCTTCCGTGCGGCGCGGGCCAGGAACCCCGGCCGGTCGCGCTTCGCCTCGGCGCCGTTTCCCCGGAGCCACGCGTAGACCTCGTCCACGTCCTCGTCCGACAGCGTGCGGGCACGCACCGAAGCGCGATAGTGGTATCGACCCGCACTCGGGGGCGTGAGCCCAACGACGTACACGCTCTCGAGCTTCCGTTCGAGGGTGCTTCGATCGGGAATCTCCTCGGTCCCGTCGGCATCCTCGAGCAGATAGACGTCGCGCACGGGATCGTGGATCACCACGTATTCCCACACCCAGCGTTCCACGCTCCGATCCCACAGCGAACGCTGCTCGCGCAGCTCCACCGTGAGCGCCACATAGAGCGGGAACCCCGAGCGGACGGCCGAGACGAACTCGCCGTCGGCGAGGAGCAGGCGCATGCGCACCGCGGCCTGTGGTGGATCGGTGCCGGACGTGCGCAGGTCGACGTCCAACCGCGGCCGGTCCTGCGCCACCAGGGATCCGGCGAGCAGCAGACAACCGGTGACGCCGAGCGCCGCGCGACGCACGCTCAGAACCGCCGCTCGATGCGCAGCGTCACGCGGACCGGCTCGTCGGCCTCGATGGCTCGCGCCACGTATAGCCCCACACTCCCGAACGCGAGTCCCGCGCCCACGTCCCAGTGGAGCTTGTCCGGTCCATCCTCGGTGCGCAGCCATCCGGTGCCGGCGTTGGTGAACAGCACGAGGCTTGGCCCATCGAACCAGGCCCAATTGTCCCAGTCCCAATCGCTGTCCCACCATTCGGAGCGGTCAACGCGGTCGCGCCGGTCATAGTGATCGCCATCCCACCAGTCGAAGCCGAAGCCGCCGCGATACTCGGCCTGGACAGCAA
>JAOUDR010000164.1 GCA_029859185.1 Gemmatimonadota bacterium | reverse complement strand
CTCCTCGACAGGCGATTCCGCCGCGGCCGGCGCGGCCTCGGCCTTGATCAGCTCCAGATGCTTCCGTCGACGGATGGCCGTCCTGGCCTCGTCGCGCGCGAGGTTGGCCGCCACCGTGAACACGAACGCCCTGGGGTTCTCCGGATCATGGTCGAGCGCCCGCACGAATGCCTCCTGTGCCAGGTCCTCCGCCCGATCCGCTTCCCATACCTTGCGGTACAGGAAGCGGACCAGGGCGGGGAAGTTCACGCGATAGACCTCGGCCCAGTCGGTCGACACACCGGCAATCTAGGACGACCGGAACCGGGCGACCACATCTGCCATACCCGTCGTGGTCGTACGCCCGCCGGCGTCGAACCGGATGCTCACGGCGCGACCCGCCACGATCACGCGGTCGAACCGCTGGACCACGGCCGTCAACTCGGGCAGTTGCCGCAACACCTCGAAGTACGCGGGACTGAACGGGGTGATGGTCACCACGGTCAGGGAATCCGCATGTCGGAGGTCGGTCCACACGCCCTCGCGCTCCACGAACAGCCGGCCGGCCACATGCTGCGCCTGCCCCATGTGCGCGGATTTCAGCATCGCTTCGTCGACCGCCGCGAGTTCGGCCTCGTTGCGAGCCTGGCGCCGAGCGGCGTCCCGCTTGGCCATGCCGACGGCGTTGGCACCGGTCGCGTCCTGCGCCATTGGTGCCGCTGGTACGCCACCGATGCCCCGACCCGCCACCTGCATGGGTTCCTGGACCAGGTACGCGGTGTACTCGCTCAGGAGCCCGTACCGCAGGGCCGTTTCCCGGATTTCCTCGACGATCTCCGGATTGGCGCCGTGGAGCCGGATGGCCTGCTGCAGCACCCCGATCTTCCGGGCAGCCCACAGCCGCGGGATGAAGTCGTTCCCATCCTCGTTGGCGGGGAACGCCGCCGTCGTGCCGTACCGCTCGGCTCGGCCCGCCCGCGTGCCTCGCACCGTCATGCGTCCTTCGCGGCTCGTGCCGGCATAGCGCCCAAACACGACCAACTCGTCCCCGGCGAACAGATCGGGCAGACGCTCGGGGTAGATCTCCTCGACGCGGACGGAAGCGTCCAGCGCGAGGTCGGTGAGCACCGGATGCTGAATCTTGGCCACCAACGTGCCGATCGCCGACTCCACACTCTCGTCGGGCTCGACGTACTCGGTGGCGCCGCGCCCGGCCGCCGAGAGTCGGTCGAGCAGGTAGGTGTTCACGTCGTAGCCGATCCCGAAGGCGAAGAGACGCGCGTTACCGCGGTCCTGCTCCGCCTGGGCCGCGATGCGCTCGGGGTTCTGCTCGCCCACGGAGGGAAGCCCGTCCGTCATGAAGACGACGAGCGGGAGCCGCCCCTCGGGCGAATCGAGTCGGAACGCCTCGGTCAGCGCGCCTGAGATGTTCGTACCACCATTGGCCTGGAGCGCATCCACCCACTCGTGTGCGCCCTGCAACGACGCCACGGTCGCCACCGTCCACTCGGAGGCATGCACCCGGACGGCGCTGCTGAACTGGATGAGCCGGAACCGGTCCGGCGTCCGCCGATTGGTCGTCCGCAGGCTGTTGAGCAGCTGGTGAATGGCCGCCCGCGCCTGCTCGATCTTGTCCCCGGACATCGAGCCGGAAACGTCCACCACGACCGTGAGGTCACGCGCCTGGGTCCCGGTGCGCACATCTTCCGGCGACAGCGTGAGCATGAAGTAACCGTTCTCGCCCGCCGGACGGTGCGTCACCAGCGTGAGTCCCACCACCCGCTCCGCGAACGGAAGGAACAAGGCAAAATCGCCATCTAGGGTCGCGGTCGGACGAACCGTCATCCGGCCGTTCCGCCGAGTCACCTGAACCTCGTGCGTCGGCGAAAAGGCGTCACGATACTGCACCGCACTGTCCACCGTCATCGTGAACTGCAACGGCGCCGCCTCCCGCACTGCCTGCGGTCCCGTGCTGCCGTCACTGCCGCTCCTGCCGCTACTGCCGCCGCTCCCGTACCGGCCTCCGGCCGCATACCGAAACGCCAACGCGTCCCCCGCCCTACCCAGAACCTGCGTATACCGCAGCGTGATCTTCCGCGTCTCCCCCGGATTGATCGGAAAGACACGCGCGCGCACCAGACCATGTCCTGCCAGCTCGATCAATGCCGGGTCACGCTTGCGGCGGACGATCTCCTCGTAGATGGCCCGCGCGCGAGCCGCGTCCATCGTCTCGCCCCGCAGCTCCTCGTCGCCTTGATAGAGCGAGAAGTTGCTGAACACGGCTTCGCCCGGGAGCGGATACAGATAGTCACCCTCCCCGAGCCCACCGCCCCGATTCTCGAACCACTCCTCGACTTCCACCAACGCGATCCGGCCGGTGACGCGGACCGCCACGGCCGTCCGGACCTTCACGACGCCCTGCCGACCCGGCAGCGGCTCGATCCAACCCTGCGCCTGGAGGGTGGCGGGCCCGGCCATGGATCCTAAGACCATGAGAGCAAACAACTTACGCATGAGGACTCCCTTTGGGGTTCACAGGGAGGACGCCTGAACGGCGAAAGGTTGCACAGGTGGCAGGACAGACGGCGAGACGGCCAGACGGCGAGCGGTCCGCAGGTGACAGGTGAAAGTGATCCGCCTTCACCTGCCACCTCCCCGTCCGCTTGCCGTCCGGCCGTCTCGCCGTCTCGCCGTCTGGTGGTCGCTAGCCGTCTACCGGCCTACCGCCTAGGAAGACGCACCCGGGGTGCCCCACCAACTCCTCGTCTGACAGATCCGGAAAATCGAAACAGATCCCGGGCTTCGCCTCGTGCCCGTCCGGTCGCTTGAGCCCGTGCAGGCCGCAGTGGATCCCGTCGTTCTCGAGGTAGTCGCAGGCGGAGATGACCTCGCACTCGACGGTGACCTCGTCGGTGCGTTTCACCTTGCAGGCGTACGGCGGCCTGCGGGCGGCGAGCAGCGCCTCCAGGCGATCCTCGCCGAGTGGCAGCACCACGTCGAGCGTCAGGTCGCGACAGCAGGCTGCGCCCCGGGTGTGATCGGCCGTGCGACAGGGGGCCGTCGCGCAGGGGTTGCTCCCGGCGAGTACCGGCAGGGCGCGGCGGTGCGGGACCGGAATCGCGAGGTCCACCGGTCGCAGTCGACCGTGTTCGACGATCGCGAAGCGGTGCTGCCCTGTGCGGAGGGCCGGCACCGTCGTCTGCCGGCGGTGTGGGACCCGTCCCTCGTACCCGTGGGCCCGGCACTGGACGGCGGCTGGGTCGTCGGCATCGGTGTCCTGGAGGTGCTTGCAGGGGACGTGTAACCGGATGTCCACGACGATCATGTCATGGGCTTCGTACAACTCGCCGAACGTGATGCGCTCGCGGTGCCCCAGGAGCCAGGTGGCGACCGCATCCCGCTCATACGCCGGATCGCCGGTCTCGGCAATGCTGACCGTCAGCGCCAACTCGCGACACTGCCGGCCGAGGGCCCGGCAGGGAGGGACGGTGGTCACGGAGCGTCAGCGTCCGGCGGGACGCTGGCAGGGAAGCGGGTTATCGGAAATCACCATCCGGCGCTGCAGTCCGCAGTCCACCTGATATCGGTCGGGAGGCTGGATACGGATGGTGTCACTGACCGCAGGAGGCATCTGGCCGGCCCGAAACCGCAGCACCATCGTCTGCTCGGGGAGCCGAATGCGGTAGTGTCCCTTGTCGTCAGCGCGAACGCACGTTGTGTCCATGCCGAACACGCACACCTCGCCGAAGGCTATCGGGGTGCCGTCGTCGGCGTAGAACACGGTCCCCTCGACGATCCCCGTCGGGGGCCCGAAACCGAGCAGCGCGCAGCCACTCAGCAGGGCCACGGATACCGCAAGTGTAACGCGCAAGAGCAATTGCATGACGTCGAAAGCTCTCCGTTTTGCGGCGTTGCGCAAGCCCGCCGCTCCCCTGCTGGGTACGTGCCAACTAGTTTTTCAATGCGCTCACACGGCCGTGCTGCATCGGCAGTGTGGGAGGTGGGGTGCGGGGCGGGTCGTGCGGACCGGAGTGGAGGTGAGGCGATCGTGCGGATGGTGCTGGCGGCCGTCACCATGATGGTGGCGGCCTGTGGCGATGGCGGGAGCGGCAGCGCGGCAGCTGGGCAGGTGGCGGGAACCGTGCCTGCCCTGGCAGCGGGCACCACGGGCACCGTGCATGAAGTCGAGATGCTGCGGACCTCCAACGGGGACTACGTCTTCCGACCTGCGGAGCTCACGGTGAAGGTCGGCGATCGCGTGCGGTGGGTGAATGTGAGTGGTGGCCCGCACAACGTGGCGTTCTATGCGGAGCGGATCCCCGAGGGCGCGAAGGCGTTCCTCAATGCCGGGATGGTGAATCGCATGGGCGCCCTCACCGGGCAACTGCTGATCCAGCCGAAGGCGGTCTACGAGATCTCGTTCGACGGGGCTCCCGTGGGGACCTACCACTACTTCTGCACGCCCCACGAGATGCTGGGGATGAAGGCCCGGCTCACGGTCATCCAGTAGCTGGAAGCCGCCGCGCCCTCACGCGCCCTCACGCGCCCTCACGCGCCCTCACGCGCCCTCACGCGCCCATCCGTCCGCCACCAGAACCGGTACGACAGATACCCGGCTGCCGCGCCGAACACGAGCCCAACGACCGCGTCCGTGGCGTAGTGCATCTGGCAGTACACCACCGCAATCGTGAGCAGCACGAACGGTCCGACGGTGATCCACCCGAGCGGCCGCCACACGCGCCAGGAGGCGACCACCGTCGCAAACGTCGCCGCCACGTGCGATGATGGAAAGGCGGTTCCCACCGACGACCCGCCCTCCAGCAGTGTGTAGACCAGCCGCGCGCTCCACACCTCCCGCACCGGTCCGGTCGGATGGTCGAATACCCAGTTGGGTCCGGCCACCGGAAACAGCGTGAACACGACGAAACACACCATGTAGGCCGTCATCGAGGCCCCAATGACGCGGCGGGCGCCATCCCAGTCGCCCCGCGCGGCGAGGATCGGCGGCGGCAGGATGATGGTCGGGTAGTAGGAGAAATAGGCGAGGTGGAGCAGTCCCGAGAGAAACACCGACGGGTAGCGGCGAATCAGGTCATATGACGGCTGCCCACCGAAGAGCGCGCTCTCCCAACCCTGCACAATCGCCTCGTTGGCGGAGATGCGGCCGGGATCCAGTCCCTCGTTCAAGGTGCCGAGGGCGGTGTAGAGGCCGCCAAACAGGACGAGAGGATAGAAGGTGTGCACCAGGTTGCCGAACCGGCTGCCCGACGGGAGTCGGCGGAACAGCATGAGCAGGATGCCAAACAGCACGATGGCCAGCAGGAGCCACCCACGTCCCGCCGTGAACGGGCCGCGGATCATGATCACCACGGCCAGGAAGACCTGATAGGCGGCGAGTACGAAATCGGTGAGCGTCAGAGCCATCGGTGCTCCCGGTACCACGCGGCCGTTGGTGGCAGGCCGGAGGCAAGATCGAACTCGGCGTGCCAGCCGGCGTCTCGCTCGAGCGGTGCGGGCGAACAGGCAAAGGAGTCGGCCAGGAACTCGTTCGCCTTGTCGGCGGTGAGGACCGTCGCGCGGCCGGCTACGAACGCCGCCGCTCCCGTGACCCACAGCGCGGCCCGGGCTGGCACCGCCGGGATCGGCAGGATGCGCGGCAACCGCCCGTCCGTTCGTACCGCTCGGGCCACCGCCAGCATGAATGTCCGCTGGTCCACGATTTCGGGGTGGGTGCCGTAGTACACGTTGCCCGCGGTGGCCTCCGCCTCGGCGGCTGCCAGGAGCGCGCGGGCCAGATCGGTGACGTGGATGAACGTCAACTCCTGCCGGCCGCTGCCGAACACCGGGATCACCGGTCCGCGGACCAGTCGGAACACGCGGAGAAACTCGATGTCCCGTGGGCCGTAGACGGCTGGCGGCCGGATGATCGTCCACGGCAGGCCGCTCCCGCGCACCGCCAGCTCGGCCGCCAGCTTGCTCGCGCCGTAGTGCGTTACCGGGGAAGCGCGCTCGTGTCCCTCGAGTGGTACGCCGGGCCGTGTCGGCCCCGCCGCCGCCAGCGAGCTGACACAGACGAAACGCTTGATGGTCCGGGGGACGTGGCCCAGCACCGCGATGGTCCCGCCCTCGTTCACCGCGAAGAACTCCCGTCGGGCGCGGGCGCTCGTGATACCCGCGACGTGGAACACTACCTCGCAGCCGGCGCTGCCTGCCCGGATGGCGGCTCCATCGTCGATCGCGCCCTGCACCAGACGGGGGCGCCGATCCGCAAACAGCCCCTCGGCTTTGGCCGGGCTCCGCACGAGGCACGTCACGTCATGTCCGGCGGCCAGGAGGTGCTCGACCAGATGCGAGCCCACGAAGCCGGTGCCGCCGGTGACGAACGCCCTCACGTCAGCGGACGATCGTAGAGTCGGAGGGTCTTGTACGCATCGAAGCCCATCCGCGTGAGCCCGTTGTTCATCGCGGTGTTGTCTTCGAGGATCCACCCAGCCTCG